>DASUHB010000038.1 GCA_036273715.1 Gemmatimonadaceae bacterium | reverse complement strand
GGCGGTCGGGTTGTACGGCGTGCTGGCCTACTCGGTGGCCCAACGGACGCGCGAGATCGGCGTGCGCATGGCGCTGGGCGCGGACGGCGGCACGGTGCAGCTCATGGTGCTGCGCCAGGTCGCGGTGATGACGTTGATCGGAGGCGTGATCGGTATCGCCGGCGCGATAGCGTTAGGCCGCGCCGCGCAATCGCTGCTGTTCGAGCTCAAAGGACACGACCCGGTGGTGATGGCGTTGTCCGCGGCGGTGCTCACCGCCGTGGCGCTCGCCTCGGGATACATCCCGGCGCTGCGCGCGTCGCGCATCGATCCGGTGCAGGCGCTGCGGTACGAATAAGACAGGCGGACAGAACGGACCGGCCGGACACGACGGAGACGGTGGACACGGTGATGTGGACCGGTCATGGCCAACCTCGAGCGCGCGGCCCGGGCAGTCAGTCGTCGGCGGCCGGCATGCGAATGCGCGCCGGCCGCCAGGACACCTGCGTGCCGATCACCGCCAGGAGCACGAGGAACATGCCTGCAATGACGCGGGCGTCGATCTGCTCGTGCAGCAGCAGCCATCCAAGCAGGACGGCGATCACCGGATTGACGTACGTGTAGGTGCCGACTACCGTCGCCGATGCGTGCGCGAGCGCGTAGTTGTAGGCGCTGTAGCCTAACAATGAGCCGAACACGATCAGGTAGGCGAGCGCGCCGGCGCCGGACGCCGTGAGATGGAAGCTCGGTCCCTCGCCCACCGCGAGCCCGAGCGCGGTGATGACGGCGCCGGCGACAATCATTTCGACGGCGGCGCCGAGGTACGTGCCCACCCGTGGATGGCTGCGGCTGTAGTAGACGGCGCCGGCCGCCCAGAGCAGCGTACCCAGCGTCAGGATGGCGGGGCCGCGCCAGTCGGCGCGGGCGAGGTCGGCGGGGGTGAATCCCACGAGCACGATCGTGCCCAACAGGCCTAACGCAAGCCCGGCGACGACGCGCCGCGACAGCGCGCTCGCGCCGCGCGACGTCAGGGTCTCGAACACCGCCGTCCACACCACCGCCATCACCACGAACACGCTGGCGACGCCGGCCGCCGTGAATCGCTCGGCCACCACCACGCACGTGTTGCCGGAGAGCAGCAGCAGTCCGACGATAGCGAGGTTGCGCCAGTCGCGCGGCCGCGCCGGCATCGACTGGCCGGCCGCGCGCGCGCCAATGAACAGGATCACGCCGGCGATGAAGAACCGCACGCCGGCGAACAGCAGCGGCGGCAACGTGCGATCGCCGATTCGAATCGCGATGTAAGTGGAACCCCACAGAATGCACACGACGACATACGCGAACAGCACTTTCCCACGCAGCACCACGGATCTCCCACGAACAGGTGGACGAACGCAAATTCCGCGAACCGCTGTCGCGGCCGGAATCGAACTGGTAGGCCGGGCGCAGCACACCGACAAGCGCCACTCTTACAAGATGACAGATGACCAGTCTCTCCACCATCGCGCGCGATCTGCGGCGTGACACCGCCCGACTCGAGTTCGGGCCGCCGGTGGCGTTCGTGTATCACCCGCTCGACTACGCATGGGCCCCGCATGCGCGATATCTCGAACGCTACGGCTCGTCGGCGCCGCGCGAGGTGATTCTCGTCGGCATGAATCCGGGCCCGTTCGGCATGGCACAGACGGGCGTCCCGTTCGGCGAAGTCGCGATGGTCCGGGATTGGTTGGGCATCGAGGCGCCCGTTAGGCAGCCGGCGCGCGTGCACCCGCGGCGTCCCGTGGCCGGCTTCGCCTGTCCGCGCAGCGAGGTGAGCGGCCGGCGCTTCTGGGGCTGGGCGCGCGACCGGTTCGGTACGGCCGAGCGATTCTTCGAGCAATTCTTCGTCTGGAACTACTGCCCGTTGCTGTTCCTGGAAGCGAGCGGGCGCAATCGCACACCGGACAAACTGCCGGCGGCGGAACAGCGCGCGCTGTTCGCCGCCTGTGACCGTGCACTCGAGCGCTGCATCGACGCGCTCTCGCCGCGGGTGGTGGCCGGTCTCGGACGCTTCGCCGAATCGCGCGTGCGCCGGGTGATTCCGGAAGGCGTCGTCACCGGCGGCGTGTTGCATCCGAGTCCCGCCAACCCGCGCGCCAACGCGTCCTGGGTACGCGACGCCGAGCAAGACTTGCGACGGCTCGGGATCAAACTGCCTCCGTCGCGTAAGAGTCCCGTCAAACCGGGTTGACATCCGCGGGCCGTCACGCACGTTGTGACCGGCCCGACAGGAGCGTGCATGCAAGCCGGTAGCGGTCCGCGCCACACGCGGGCGTTTGGTCAGTGGACTGAATTTCTCGCGCAGGACGTCCGCGTGGCGTGGCGGTCGGCGCGCGCCCATCCGCTCTTCACGGCGATCGTGGTTCTCACCATCGCACTCGGCATCGGCGCGAACACGGCGATTTTCAGCGTCGTGGACGCGGTGCTGCTGCGTCCGCTGCCGTTCGCGCACGGCGAGCGCATCGTGTCGCTGTGGGACACGAATCCCGACAAGACGGTGCTGCGGTTCGGCGTCTCGCTGCCGGATTTTCGCGATTGGAAGGCCCGCACGCATTCGTTCACCGGCATGGCGCTCTACGCCGGCGGCCTAACGAGCATTGCCGGACGCGACGGCCCCGAGAGCGCGACGTCGCTCGTCGTGACGCCCAACTTTCTCGATGTGTTGGACGTCCACCCCGTGCTCGGCCGCTCCTTCGGGCCGGACGATGTGCGAGGCGAGACGAGCAATGCGGTGTTGATCAGTTACGGTTTCTACCAGCGGCACTTTGGCGGGCATCGCTCGGCGCTCGGCTCGCAGCTGTCGATCAACGGGCGACTGCGCACGGTGATCGGCGTGCTGCCGCGGAGTGCGGACCTGCTCGGGCCGGCATTCGTCGGCGCTCCGCTCGACGTGATCACGGTGGTCGAATTCACGACGTATTCGGCGGTCGAGCGCCACGCGCAGCATCTGTTCGGCGCCATCGCGCGTCTCGCGCCCGGCGTGACGGTCGACGCCGCGCGTGCGGATCTGTACAGCGTCGAAGTGCAGGTCGCGCACGAGAATCCCGAGATCGCGGGATGGACGGCCAGCGTGTTCCCCTTGAGCGAGGACTTGTCGTTAGGCACGCGCGCGCCGCTGCTCGTGCTGCTCGGCGCGGCGATGCTCGTGTTGCTGATCGCGTGCGCGAACGTCGCCAATCTGCTGCTCGTGCGCGGCGCGGCTCGCGGGCGCGAGATCGCGGTGCGCCAGGCGTTGGGCGCCTCGCGCGGGCGGTTGATGACGCAGCTCATCGTCGAGAGCGTGCTTCTGGCGGCGGCCGGGGCGGCCATCGGTGTGGCGATGGCCGGGGTCGCGCTGCGCACGCTGCGCAATGCCATCCCGGCCGGCGTGATTCCCCGCACCGGCGGCTTCGGCCTCGATGCCGGCGTGATCGCGTTCGCGCTGGGATTGAGCCTGTGTTCGGCGGTGCTGTTCGGGGTGTGGCCGGCCGCCCGCGCCAGCCTGCCGTCGTTAGGCAGGGCGCTCCGCGACGGCGGGCGCGGCAACACCGGAGACGGGCGCGCGCATCGGACCCGCCGCCTGCTGGTCATCGGCGAGCTGTCGCTCACCGTGGTGCTGGCGGTCTGCGCCGCGCTCGTCGCGAAGAGTCTGGCGAGGATGATGCGCGTCGATCCGGGCTTCCGACCCGAGCACGCCATCACCGCGCAGATCACTCTCGGCTCCGGGTATCCGGATTCCACGGGGATTGCGTTTTATCGGTCGCTGCTGAGCGACCTGGATGCCCGCCCCGACATCATCGCCGCCGGCGCCACCGACACGCCGCCCCTGGTGGGCGGCGGGGTGTTCACGTCGATCCGGCTGGTGGGCCAGCCGCCGCGTCCGCCTAACGATCCGCTCATGAGCACCATTCGCTTCGTGACGCCCGGGTTCTTCCGCGCCATGGGCATGCGCATGCTCGGCGGACGCGATGTCGCGTGGGATGAGGCAGCGCCGACGATCGTGCTCAGCCGCACGGCCGCGCGAACGTTCTGGCCGGCCGCCAGTGCCATCGAGCAGCAGATCGCGTTCAACACGCAGCCGACGGGCTACCAGATCGTCGGCGAAGTGAACGATGCGGCGCAAACGAGCCTGGCGTCGCCGCCCGCGCCGGTGGTGTACGTCTCGATGCGGCGCTCGGTGCGGTTGTTACACACCATGACGCTCGTCGTGCGCGGGCGCGGCAACGCGGCATCGCTGACGCCCATCGTTCGGGAAGCCGTGCACGACATTGACCCCGGCTTGCCCATCTACAACGTGCAGACGCTGCAGTCGATCGTCGATCAGTCGGTGGCGCAGCCGCGCTTGAACGGCGCGCTCATGGCCGTGTTCGCGATCGCGGCGCTGCTGCTGGCTGCGTTAGGCCTGTACGGCGTCGTTTCGTATTCGGTCACGCAGCGCCGGCAGGAGCTCGGCCTGCGCGTGGCGCTGGGCGCCCAGCCGGGCGCCGTGCTGCGCCTGGTCCTCGGTGAAGGCGTCGCCCTCGCGAGCGTCGGCATCGCCATCGGCGGCATCGGCGCATTCTTCGCCGCACGGATCATCCGGTCGTGGCTGTTCGGCGTCGGACCGACAGACCCGGCGTCCTTCGCGGGCGTCGCGGTGCTGCTGGCCGGCGTCGCCATCGCCGCCAGCTATCTGCCGGCGCGCCGCGCGTCCCGGGTGAGCCCGCTCATCGCGATGCGCGGCGACTGATGCGCGGGGCGGACGCCGCGCGTCCGCCGCACGACACGGCTCGACCGAAGGCTGCAACGCGCGGGAGACTCGGGACCCGCGCCCCGACTCTCTGCGCAGCCGTTCACACCTGCCTGCATCTCGGTCGTCATCTACGTCATCCGGCTCGCCGTCGTACGCCGTAGCCGCGCCGCATCTACGCCACCGTTTCCGCCGGTCCCGGTGATCTGACGTAGCTCCCGGATCGTCGCCGGCTTGCATGCTCCATCGCGCCACGCTGCTCCTGCCTAACGCGATGCGGAGACATGCCATGCAACGGCTCATGATCCGATGGATGCCCTACCGGCTTCGCCTGATCGCTTCGACGGCGCTCGTCTGTGCGCTCATGGCGTTCACGAAGTGGCTGAATGAGTCCAGTCCGCGGCTTGCCGTTCCCGCTCACATCATCCGCGGTGATCCCGCCCGGCTCCGCTCGCGCGAGCCGCGCAACCATCCGCTCCCTGCGCCCGTGACCTGGGCCATCGAAGGCGGCCAGGGCGGCGATCACTATTCCGGGCTCGCCGACATCACGCGCGCCAACGTCGAGTCGCTTCAGGTGGCGTGGGTCTACCGCACCGGCGATGTCTCCGATGGTCTGAAGGAGGGCAGCGGCCCATCGACGGCATTCGAGTCGACGCCGCTCCTCCTCAACGGACTGCTGTATCTCGCCACACCGTCATCGCGCGTGGTGGCGCTCGATCCCGAGCGCGGCACCGAGCGTTGGGCATTCGACGCGCATCTCGATCGCGCGTCGCTGTCCCGCGACGAAGTCACCGTGCGCGGCGTCGCGGCCTGGATCGATTCGACGCTCGCCCAACGAACGCCCTGCCGCACGCGCATCTTCCTCGGCACGTTCGACGCGCGGCTGATCGCGCTCGATGGCGATACAGGACAGCCGTGCGCCGATTTCGGTACCGCGGGCTCGGTCGATTTGCACGCCGGTGTGCGCGGAGGCGAGGCGTTCGCGCACGAGTATCACGTCACGTCGCCGCCGGTGGTCGTGGGCGATGTGGTGATCGTGGGGTCATCCGTCTTCGACAACGTCAGGGTCGATGCGCCGAGCGGCGTCGTGCGTGCCTTTGACGTCCGCGATGGAAGTTTGCGTTGGGCCTGGGAGCCGCTCGCGCGCTATCGCAGCCATCCGGTCGGCACCGATGATTTTCAGTCGGGCGCTGCCAACGCGTGGGGACTCTTCACTGCCGACCCCGCGCACGATCTGGTGCTCATTCCGACCGGCAGCGCGAGTCCCGATCACTTTGGCGGACAGCGTCCAGGCGACGATCGCGACGCGAACTCCATCGTGGCGCTGCGCGCATCGACGGGCGAGGAGGTCTGGGCGTTCCAGCTGGTTCACCACGACTTGTGGGATTATGACGTCGCGGCGCAGCCGGCCCTCGCTACCGTCATGCGCAACGGCGTCGCCGTTCCCGCCGTGGTGGAGGCCTCGAAGACCGGCATGGTATTCATCCTCGACCGCCTAACGGGAATGCCGTTGTTGCCGGTGGAAGAGCGGCCCGTGCCGGCGAGCGACGTCCCGGGCGAACGTGCGTCGCCGACGCAGCCGTTCGCGGTGTTCCCGCCGCCGGTGACGCCCCAGGGGCTCAGCCCCGAGGACGCGTGGGGCCTCACGCCGGTCGACCGACGTGCGTGCGCCGAACGCATTCGTTCGCTCCGTTCCCAGGGCATTTTCACACCGCCGAGCGTGCGCGGCTCGGTGGTGAATCCCGGATTCTTGGGCGGAGTCAACTGGGGCGGCGTCGCGGTCGACTCGCTTCGTGGCCTGGTGGTGATGAACACCATCCGGGTGGCAACGGTCGTGACGCTCCTGCCGCCCGGCGATGCCCAACGGAGCAGCGGACAGGACGCCGACGTCGCGCCGGATATCGGGGCGCCGTACGCCAGTCGCCGCGAGCTGCTGCGGTCGCCGCTCGGCTTGCCGTGCAGTCCGCCGCCATGGGGAACGCTGGTCGCAATCGACCCCGGCGCCGGAACCATTCGATGGCAGGTGCCGATCGGCACCATGAGCGATTACGCGCACGTCCCGGCACCGGCGGCGTGGGGATCCCCGTCGTTAGGCGGCCCGTTGGTCACGGCCGGCGGCGTGGTCTTCATCGCCGCCGCGATGGACCACGACCTGCGCGCCTACGACGTGGAGACCGGCCGCCAGCTGTGGGCCGCCGCGTTGCCCGCGTCGGCGCAGGCATCGCCGATGACGTATCGCGCGCGCCCCGGCGGACGGCAGTACGTCGTCATTGCCGCCGGCGGACACCACCTCATGCGCACGCGACTCGGCGACTACCTCGTCGCATTCGTGCTCCGATGATGCGCCTTCCACCACCGAAACGCGTCGGCGACGCCGATATCGGGCGTGACCGTCGGCTGCCAGTGCAGCTCGCGCCGCGCGCGATCCTCGACGAACGGATTGTTCTTGGTGAGCAGATCGAGCGTACCGCCGGCGTGCCGCGACAGATCGCGCCGACCCACAGCGACGAGCGCCGCCTCGAGTGCGCCGAACAACACGCGGCCGGCTCCGATCGGAATCGATGGCGCGAACACGCGCCGCTCGAGCCCGCGGGCTGCGTACCGCACCAGATTCGCGACGGTGAGCGGGTAGTCGCACGTGAGGTTGTAGGTCCGGCCATCGGCTTGTGGATTCGTGGCTGCCAGGATCGCGCCTTCGGCGACGTTGCGTGCGTGCACGAGCGGAAGCCGCGTCGTCCCGCCGCCGATCAACGGGAAAACGCCGCGACTCAACACGACCGCGACCCGCGGAACGAACTGGCGGTCCCGGTCGCCGTACATCGGCGGCGGCCTAACGATAGCCGCCCGTACGGCACCGTCGGCGTGGGCGCGCATCACGACGCGCTCGGCCGCCTGCTTCGATCGGCCGTATGCGTCGTGCTGGGGCAACGCGGGCAGCACCGCCGTCTCATCGAGCGGCGCGCGCTCATACCGCGAATCTCCGTACACCGCCGTGCTGCTGACGTAGAGCAGTCGCGCGCCGTTCGCGGCGCACGCGTCGATGACGTGCTGCGTGCCATCGACGTTAGCAGCACGGAACGTGTCCCAATCTGCCTCGGGGCCGATCGCCGCCGCAGCATGGAACACCACATCGCATCCAGCTGTCGCATCCCGCAACACCTGCGCGTTCGCAATGTCGCCCTCGACCAGGTTTGCGCCCAACGGAGGCAACCACGCGGCGCGCGCCGCGTCGCGTACCAGGGCGCGCACGCTGCAGTCGGCAGCTGCCAGGCATTGGACGACGTACGACCCGAGCATCCCGGTCGCTCCGGTGACCAGAGCGCGGCGCAGCGGCAGCGTTTCCACGCTGGGATGATGACATGAGATCGGCTCTCGCGCGATACCGCCGCCCGCTGGCGATTGTTGCCGCGGCTGGGCTGCTCGGCCTGGCCGTCGGCTGGTACGTTCGTCACGTGAATTGGCGCGCCACGCTGGCTGTGATTCGGCATGCCTCGCTGCTCGCCCTTGGCCTTGCCACGGCATTCCACTTGATGTCGCTCCTCTCCAAGGCCGGTGCGTGGTTTGTCTGTCTGCGCGCGCTCGGAGCAGGGCGGTATCGCATCGTGGCGCGGGCGACGTTCGTCGGCGCGACGCTGAACGGTCTGTTCATGGGCAGCGTCGGCGAGGCGGGCCGCGTGATGATCATGACGCGCGCCACCGGATTGCGCACGTATGCGGTGCTCACGACCGTTGCGCTCGAGCGGCTGTTGAATACGGCCGGATTCGTTGCGGTGCTGTGCGTTGCGTTAGTCATCACGCCGCTGCGTGTCGCGGCAGGGCCGGCGGCGCTCGTTGCCGCGGCACTCGTCCTCGCGGTGACGTGGCTGACACGGACGTCTCGAGGCCGGGCGCGTTCCGCGGCTGCCCGCCGCGGCGGCGGCAGGATGCAGCGGTCACTGCGTGTGTGCCGCGTCCATGCGCGGCGCATCGCCGGCATCGCGCGGCGCATCGTCACTCCGCGGCGCCTTCTGGTAGCGGTGCCGCTCACGCTGCTGGATTGGACGTGCCAGCTCGTGTCGTACCATCTCGTGGCGCGGGCGGCGCACCTGCCGCTGAGCATCACGGGAAGCCTCCTTGCGCTGCTGGCCGTGAACGTGGGCCTCGTCGCCCGCATGACGCCGGGCAACATCGGCGTCTTCGAGCTCGCCTACGCCACTGCCGCTCATTCGTTAGGCGCACCGATGGATGCGGCGTTAGGCGTGGGGGTGCTCATCCACCTGGCGCAGGATCTCCCCACCATCGTGTTGGGCGTGATCCTGGGCCGGCGGCTAGTGTTCGCGCGCGATCGCGCCTCGGTTGCCGCGCCGGCCGCTGCGTCCGTCGCCGGCCCCGCCATCTGCTCGTCGTCTCCGACAGGGATCACACCATGATGACCATACTCCTCCTCGCCATGGCCGCGGACTCCGTGTTCGCCCAACGCCACATTCCGGTGACGCCGCAGGACACGCTCACCGTCACGTGGGCGCCGCCGGCGCCAGAGCCGGCGGACGTGCAGGCCGGCCGTCCCGTTGTGCTTCTACCCGGGATCATCGGCGCGTCATTCGGCTACCGGCGCATCTTGCCGCTGCTCGCCGCCGCGGGCCACCCCACGTACGTGATCGAGCCGTTAGGCGTCGGGACCTCCTCGCATCCGGCCGGCGGCGACTACTCGCTGGATGCGCAGGCCGATCGCGTGGGCATCGTCCTCGACTCGCTGGGACTCGGCCCGGCGATCGTCGTCGGATCGAACTTCGGCGCGGCCGTTGCGCTGCGCCTCGCCTACCGGCGCCCCGAGCGCGTCGTCGCCGTGCTGCTCCTCGACGGAGGACCCGTCGATCGCTCGTACACCGAAGGCGTTTCGGCCGCGATGAAGCTCGCGCCGCTCCTCCGATTGTTTGGAGCGAGCGGCATCGTGAAAAGCAAAGTCCGCCATGCGCTCGTGGAGGCATCGGCAGATCCGTCGTGGGTCACGAGAGAGGTCGCCGACGCCTATTCCCGGCCGATCGTCGCTGATCTCGGCGCGTCGATCCGCGTCATGCAGGCCATGCAACGTGCGCGCGTCGCCCAACCGCTGCGCGACAACTTGTCGCGTATCGCGCAGCCCGTGCGCCTCTTGATCGGCGCTTCGAACCGCCATGGCGGGATCGGGTCCGACGAGGTCGCAGTTCTTGCGTCGCAGCTCGCGGATTTTCGCGTCGACAGTGTGTTCGGCTCGGGCGTGTACCTGCACGAGGAGCGTCCGCAAGCCCTGGTGGCCGCGATCTTTGCCCTCGGCGATTCAGTGCATGCGAGAGGTAAGGCAGCGCGTGTGGCCCAAGTGCCGCGGTGAAGCCCGAGCACGATGCTCTGGACTTGCCGTTGCCCAGAACCGGAGGTCCAATGATTCCCGCCCTCACGTCTTCGTACCGAGACTGGGGTTTCGTCGCGCTCGGGTTCAGCGCCGCGGCGCTCATCGAGATCGGTCTGGCGCTGCTCTCGACGCATGCAGCCACGGCGCCGGCGCTGGTGCGATTGGCCTGCGCCGCGACTGTGGGGCCGCTGGTCGTCTGGAGTTTGCTGCTTGACGCAACGATCCCTCACCGCATCGTGTTGGTGACCGGTGCGTTGGGATTCGCGATGTACGTTGGCCTGAGTTTCCGTTAGGCTTATCGCCGGCGGGGCGCGGAGCCGGCGGGCCGCGTTCTCGCCGGCTTCGGCGCGGCTGGCGAGCGCCGCCGGCGATCCAGCAGATTGCCGCGGTGCACCCACTCGGCGAGCTGTCCGCGGTTCTTGAGCTTGAGGCGCTTGTAGGCTTCGGACAACGTGGTGCTCACCGTGCGGTCGGAAATGCCGAGCAGCCGTCCGATCTCCTTGTTGGTTCTGCCGGTGGCGGCGGCGCGTGCGACCTCGATCATCCGTTCGGTGAGCGCGCCTCGTCCCGCACGCACCATGTGCGGCGCGCTCCGCTGCGACCGGGATCGTACGCCGAGCGCGCGCAGTTGTTCGCGGGCGCCGGCGAGCTCGATCGCCGCGCCTAACTTATCGAACGTCGCACAGGCGCGCTCGAGCACGCGAACCGCCGCGTCCCGATCGCCCAGTTCGACGTGCCGCCGCGCGATCTCGCGCTGCAGACGCGCGGCATCGAACACGAACGGCACGCGCTCCAGCGCGTCGGTCGCCCGCACGACGCGCTCGAGCAGCGCCGGCGTCGTGCCGCGGAGCATTCGGGCGAGCGACTCGCCGACCTCGGCCCAGACGAGACCGAGACGATGACCGATGAGCTTCGATGCCTGGCGCAACTCCCGGCTCAGACTTTCTGCCTCGTCGAATTCTCGCTTCCACAGATGCGCCTCGATGAGCGCAGGCCACAGGCGATAGATCGCCCAGATCGCCTGGCCCGACTGTTCGGCAAGCGCCAGCCCGGCGCGACTGATGCGGATGGCCTCGTCGTATTCGCCTAACGCATTGTGATACATGGCCAGGCCCATCTGCACGCGCAGCGCGCTGTTCACATCGCGTCCGGCGTCATGGCGATTGACGCCCGAGACGTCGGCCGCTTCGTCGAGGTACCGCTTTGCGCGCGGCAGGTCGCCGCGGCCGCCGTAGATCACCGCCGTCCACACCAACAGGCGCGCGAGAATGGTGTCGTTGCGGAGCGTCCGCGCGAGCGAAATGCTCTGCTCGGCGCGCGCGAGTGCGGAGGCCCAATCGCCGCACCCAGCGAGATACTCAATGGCCACTTCGGAGGTCGAGAGCCGCAAGGCCGGCGACCGCAGCTCCTCGGCGATGCGTTCCGCCTCACGGAGCCGCGTCTCGAGTTCGGGCACGTTTCCTGTCAGGCCGGCGAGCACGGCCAGCGCCCAGTGCGCCGTCCACGCGATGTCCGGCTGTCCCGATCGTTGGGCGAGCTCGAGTGTCCTCGCCGCGTGGTCGCGCGCGTCGGGCGCCGAGCACGTGACCACCGACGTCAACAGGAGGGCGCGATGCACGCGCGCCTGGAGCCCGACGTCGCCGATGCCCTCCGCGTCCGCGAGCGCGGCGAGCAGCGCGGCGCGCGCATCGGCCGGTCGACCAAGCTCCACCAGACACGCACCGAATACGATCCGGAGTTCCGCGATCAGGCCGCGCTCGCCGACCGCGATTGCTGCGCTCAAGCCTTCCTCGCTGTGGCGCAGCCCGTCCGCGGGCTTGCCCTGCCAGTAGCACGACAGGCCGCGACGCCGCTCGATCTTTGCGACGAGCGCAAGATCGCCGGCCGCGACGGCGTCCGCCCGTGCGCGCTCCCACAACGACTGCGCGGCGTCGTGATTGCCGACGCGCTGATTCGCGAGCGCGAGTCCCGCCACGAGATCGATGATCGGCGCCGGTGGGTTCGACTCCGACGGCGCGCGCCGGTCGCAATGCTCGAGCGCCGCCCCCAGATACCGCGCCGCCTCACGGTCGGCGTGCTTCTCGAGCGCAGATTGGCCCGCCAGGATCAGGTAGTGCACGGCCTTCGGCGTGAGCGTGCCGACGCTCGCGTGCACCGAATGAAACGCCAGCTCGCCCGCGTGCTCCACGGCATGCCCACCCAGCGTGCGCTCCAACGCGTCGGCGACTTGCGCGTGCAGGATGGAACGACGGCCGATCCCCAGGCCCTCGTACAACGTCGCGCGCACCATGGGATGTGTGAAGTCGTACTCGACGCGTTCACCGAAGAGCTGCCCCGAGATGACATTGCGCCGGCACAACTCGTCGAGCGCAGCGAGCAGCGAGGCGCTGTCCATTCCTGTGGCGGCGCACAGGACGTCTGCGGTAAGGCGAGTCCCGATGACCGCGGCGCAATCGGCCACCCGGCGCGCGTCCGGACCTAGGAGACCCAGACGCATTTCGAGCGCATCGCGGATGCTGCGCGGAAGCTTCAATCCTTCGAGATCCCAACCGACCCAGGTACCGTCGCGATACGTTAGGCGGCCGGTCGCGACGAGCGAGTTGAGCGTCTGCTCCAGAAAGAATGGATTGCCGCGCGTCCACCCGAATAACAGCGCCACCGCATCCTTGGGGACGGCGCCGTCGCCGAACACGTGACGGAGGAGCTCTTCGACCTCGCCGCGCTCGAGCGGCGCGACTTGCCGGCTGGCCGCGACTCCCATGTCGATCAACGAGCGCATCGTCGCGCTCAGTGAGACTTGCGACTCTGCGTCCGAGTCGTTCACGGTTGCGACGATCGCGAAGCGTGCCTGACGCACCTGGCGCGCTATGAAGTGCAGCAACTCGAGCGACGAGGGATCGGCCCACTGGAGATTCTCCAGCACGAGCAGCAGCGGCGTGCGCGCGCTCAGTCCCGTGAGCAGTTGGGCAACCGTCCACAGGACGCGTCCCTTGAACTCTGGAGAGCTGACCTGTCGATCGTCGGGCGCTTCCGGCCCAACGAGCGCCGGGAACACGTGGGCGAGGTGCGACGTCGCTCCACGGGACAGCAGCGTGACCGTGGTGGCGGCGAGATCTCTCAGCACCGGCACCATCGCATCCGCGAACAGTGCGTACGGCACGCCGGTTTCCACCGGGTATGCGCTCCCGCTCGCGACCGTCCAGCTGTCGGCGGCAGCGTGACGCATGGCGAGCTGCGCAAGACGCGTCTTCCCAACGCCGGATTCGCCACGCAGCAGGAGGGCGTTGCCCGATCCGGCAGCTGCGTAATCCAACGTCCGCTGGATGAGCTCCAGCTCGGCCTCTCGCCCAACGAGAGGCCAGACAGACGGCAGGTGCTCGAGCGATGACAATTTCAACCTCGACCAGCGCCGGCGCGTCGATGCGCCGAGAGTGCCGGGGATCACTCATACATGTGCCCGCTGGGACGAGAGGTCAAGCCCCGACGCACGCGACGCGACAGCGAAGCGCCTCCGCTCAGCCATCCCGCGGTGCCCCGCGGCGCTCGTGCTCGCACCGTCATCGGTGGCTGCGGCCTACGTCATTCGACGTATGGAGCCGCACGACAGAGACCGCGACCTTTCGCACCATACGCGCCCAACGGCGCATCTCAGGAGGGCCAATGCGCATCCGGATGTTCCTCATGTGGCGTGCCGCGCTCGCGATCGCGATCATCGCCGCGGCATCGGCGTGCATCTTCCGCGGCGTGAGAGTCGCTCCCGTCGCACACTCGAGCGGGACGACGGTGCAGAGCCCAGTCAAGCTCCACCTGCAGGACGGCGCGACCGTCGTCTTCGCTCACGGGATTCGCATCGACGGCGACACCGTCTACGGTGCGGGCCGCCGCTACGGCCTAACGGAGTCGCTGGCTTCCGGCGGCAGCGACGTCGCCGCGATCCCGCTCGACAGCGTCGCGGCGATGGAGAGCTACACCGACTACGTCGAGGGCGCGAAGACAGCGGTCGTGACGACCCTCGCCGTTGTCGGTACCGTGGCCGCATCGGGCGCGCTGCTCAAGGCAATCTTCGGCTCATGCCCAACGATTTACTCGGACAGCGCGGGGGTACCCGCGCTCGAGGCCGAGGGGTTCTCGTACAGCATCTCGCCGCTCGTCGAGCGGCGTGATGTCCACCGCCTGCGTGCGCAGCCCGATCGCGCCGGCACGTTGTCTCTCGATGTTCGCAACGAAGCGCTCGAAACGCACTACATCAACCAGCTCGAGCTCCTGGGCGTGACGCACGCGAAGGACGAATTCGTCCTGCCCGATGCCGAGGAACGCCCCCTCGCCGTCGCCGGGATCGTCCCGCTGGCGCGCGCCGTCGATCGTGCCGGCAACGACGTGCGCAACGTGCTGGCCGACGACGATTCGTTCGTCTTTGAGTCGGATCCGAAAACGATCGGCGCAGTCACGGCGACGGACTTCGATGACTGGATCGACCTGGCCGTTCCTCTTCCGCCCGGGAGGGACAGCGTCGCCCTCCTGTTCCATCTTCGCAACAGCCTCCTGAATACCGTGCTGCTGTACGACGAGATGCTGCGGCCGCAAGGCGCGCGCGCGGTGGATTTCGAGGGACGCGACCTCAATACGATCGCCGACATGGTGGCGCTCGGCCGGTGGTATGGATCCCGGATGGGGCTGCACGTATCAGTTAGGCGGGGAGGCGAATGGCAAGAAGTCGTCGATGTTCCCGATGCAGGGCCGATCGCCTGGCGCGACGTCGCCGCCGTGATTCCCGCACCCACGGGCGATACCCTGCGCGTGCGCCTGTCCTTCGTGGCCGATGCGTGGCGCGTCGGCAAGGTGAGCGTCGCGACGCGATTCCGGCATCCCGTGCCGCAGCGATTTGCGCCATCGATGCTCGTCGCGGCGAACACGCCGGCGGATACGGACGCACTGCGGAGCATTGCCGAAACGGATACGCGGTATCTGGAAACGACGCCGGGCCAACAGTTCACGATCCGCTTCGGAACCGGCGTCGCGCCCCGCGACTCCGTCCGCACGTTTCTCCTGGCAACGGACGGCTACTACACGGAGTGGATACGCGGCGCCTGGGTTAGGCAGGCGGCCGGCGCCGCGCCGCACCCGTTCATCGCGTCCGATTCGACGCTCGCCGAAACCGTACGACACTGGTCGAGCGTTGCGCCGGCGTTCGAGTCGGCGTTCAATCGCACCCGGATTCCCGTGAGGCACCTGCCATGAGACGCACAGTCATCATTGCGCTGAGCGCTCTCGCGCTTGCGTGCCACATCGGACCTCGGACCGACGACATCGAGGTGGCGCATCAACCCGGCGGCGCCAGCATCACGATCACCGCGCGGTCCGGTACGGTCCTCGACGGCGAGCTGCTGGCGGAATCGGACTCCGGGCTCGTCATCCTCTGGGCGGGGCAGGTCGGCTACATCCCGTACGCACAAACATCGAAGTTCAACGCGCAGACGATCGAGGTGTCCACCGCTGCCACGCAGCCATCACCTGCGGACCGCGAGCGTCTCCGATTGATGAGCCGGTTCCCGCAAGGGCTGACACCGGATCTCGAGACGCGGCTCCTCGCGGCACTTCACCAGAAAACCGTCGTGGTGCTCGCACGATGAGATGGCTGATCGTTGTGCTCGTGGCGGCGTGTGCGCTCGCCAAGCCCGCGACCGCGCAGACCGAGCGCCTCCCGGCCGCCGTGCCTAACGATACGGCCGGCGCCCGATTTCTGTGGCGGGTCCGAACGGCCACCGCCCGCTACCGAGATCGCGAACAGGCCGTACTCGATGGCTATCGCCCCATCGGCGGCGATTTCCCGGGCATGGGCGAGCATTGGATCGACATCGGAACGCTCTTCTCGCGAACGTTCACGCCGGATCGGCCGGCCATCCTCGAGTACGCGACCATCGACGGACGCCCAACGCTGGTCGGTGTGGCCTTTGCGCTGCCGCTCTTGCCCGGAGAAATGCCGCCGGCACTGCCCGGCAACGTCGCCTGGCACTCGCACGCCGGCACCGTCGCAGATGAGAGCGACCTGCTCAGCCAGGCCATGGAATCGCACGCGTCGATGCATGGCGCACGCCTCGCCATGGTGCACGTGTGGGCGTGGCTGCCTAACCCCGGAGGCACCTTTCACGCCGAGAACTGGACGCTGCCATTCATCCGCGCCGGAGTCGCCCCTCCGCCCGTGGATCCGGGGCCCGTCGCGGGACGCGTCGTATCCCTGGTGTCGGGAGGCGATGCGTTCTACGAGGGCGTCTTCCTGAGCGTCGCGGGCGCCACCGGCTCCGACAGCGTTGCCATTCACCGCGCGCTCGGCGCGGCACGCGTCTCCGCCGCGGCGTGGGTCGCTCGCAACCGCGGCGCCGAGGCGAATCACGAGGCGTTGGAGGAATTGTCGAGAATCTGGTCCCTCATGTGGGAGACGCTCGATGCATCACTCGGCAGCGGCGCCCGCACTCGGCTGCTCCCGCTCCGGAATAGATGACGGTGAGGCGCGGCGCATGACCGGCAGATGCGCGTGCTCCCACGCTATCGCCGCGACGTACTGCGCGTGCGCGGTTTCGATCGTCGCCAGGTTGGCCGTGCACCGCCTGCGGTGGCGTATGCCCACAACGATTAGCGGAACGCCGAGCGGCACCAGCACTATTGTGACGCACGTGAACGCGGCGCCCACGATGATCAGCAGCGCGATCAATCTGTGCCTCGCGTACGGCGCCGCGAGCTCCTGTCTGGCCGCGTAGAGCACGTCAGCATCGCTCGACCCGGTTGCGTGGAGCCTCCGTGTAACGGCTTGGGCACTCGTGTCGGCCGGACCGTATGGCCGCTTGACCATGCGGGCCTCCGGGATTTGCGTGGTTCGCCCAGGATCGCTACGCTAGAGGGCCCCTGACGGCACCCGGATGCTGGCGCGTCGCACTCCGATCCGCGGGGTTGGCTCCAAATCGCTTTGCGCGAAGGTGTGGAGAATACCGTCATGCCGCGTGGTGTCACCCCCAGCCCCGTCTCCCACGGCCTCGAGAACGAGAATGTAGGCGGCCTCCTCGAGGAGCGTCGCGCGCTCGACGACCTCTTCAGCGCGACGTACGAGGAATTGCGGCGACTGGCGTCCGCCGTGCGGCGAGACGATCCTAACGCGACGTTGACGCCGACGACCCTCGTCAACGAGGCCTGGCTCAAGCTCGCCCAGTCGCCGCATCTCGCGTCCGTCCCGCGCTTGCACTTCAAGCGCATTGCCGCGCGCGCGATGCGCCAGGTGCTCATCGAAGCGGCGCGCCGGCGGAAAGCGCACAAGCGGGGCGGAGCCGCGGCGATCGTCACGTTCGACGATGCGCTCGCGGTGGCCGCGAACGGCGCCGCTGCCGCGGATGACCTGATCGCGCTCGACGACGCGCTGGACGAGCTCGCGCGCATCCATCCGCGTCAGGCCATGATGGTCGAATGCCGGTTCTTCGGCGGCCTCGACATCGCCGAGACGGGCGAACTGCTCGGCGTCTCCGAGGCGACGATTCTCCGCGACTGGCGGGCGGCGCGCGCCTGGCTGGCCCGCGAGCTGCGGCGCCCGCGCTGACGCTGCCTGACGGAGACACCGATGGACGCCGAGCGTTGGGCGCGCATTCAGGAGGTGTTCCACCGCGCGGTCGAGATGCCGGCGGCCGACCAGGACGCGTTCCTGGATGCCGAGTGCGGCGTCGACCGCTCGCTGCGCGAGGAAGTGTCGGCGCTGCTCGATGAGGACGCGCGCGGCGAGTCGCTCCTCGACCACGACGTCGCGCACGTGGCGAACGAAGTGCTGGGCCGCGGTTCGCCGCACCAGCTCCCCGACCGGTTCGGCCGCTACCGCATCACCCGTCTGTTAGGCGAAGGCGGCATGGGCGTCGTCTACCTGGCCCGCCGCGACGACCTGGGCAGCGACGCCGCGATCAAGATCCTGCGCGACGCGTGGCTCTCTCCCGCGCGCCGCGAGCGCTTTGCCAGCGAGCAGCGCACCCTGGCCCAACTCAACCACCCGCTGATCGCGCGACTCTACGACGCCGATACACTGGCCGACGGCACGCCGTGGTTCGTCATGGAGTACGTCGACGGCGTGCCGCTCACCGACTACTGCCGGCACCGCGACTCGCCGATGCCCGACCGCCTTCGCTTGTTCCGCAGCGTCTGCGAGGCGGTGCAGCACGCGCACGGCCACGCGATCATCCACCGGGATCTCAAGCCGTCCAACATCTTCGTGATGCAGGACGGCACCGTCAAACTCCTCGATTTCGGCATCGCAAAGCATCTCGATGTCGACGCAACCGAGACCGACCACACGCGCACGGGCCTCCGCTTGATGACGCCGGCTTATGCCGCGCCCGAGCAGCTTCGCGCCGGCCGCGTCGGGATCCACACCGACATCTATTCGTTGGGCGTCGTGCTCTACGAGCTCCTCACCGGGCGCCTGCCGTTCGACGTCGCGCACCGGACGCCGGCTGAGGTCGAAACGCTCATCGCCGAGCACGATCCGGTGAAGCCCTCGGCCGTCGCGCGCCGCCGCCTCGAGCACGAGGGCGCCGAGGCCCGGCTGCCCGCGGCGAGCAAGAGCCAGTGGGACGACCTCGATGTCATCTGCCTAACGGCGACGCACAAGGAGCCGGACCGGCGCTACGTGACGGTCGACGCGCTGATCCGGGACATCGACCGCTACCTGGCCGGAGAACCGCTCGAGGCGCGCCGCGACAGCGTGCGCTATCGCACCGGCAAATTCCTGCGGCGCAACTGGCGCCCCGTGTCGGTCGGCGCCGCCGTGTTCGTGGCGATCGTCGGCCTGGTCGTGTTCTACACCGTGCGGCTGACCAACGCCCGCAACATCGCGTTAGGCGAGGCGACGCGCGCCCAACGCATCCAGGGCTACATGGTCAGCCTCTTCGAGGGCGGCGACGCCGATGTCGCCCCCGCGGACAGCCTCAAAGTCGTCACGATGGTCGACCGCGGCCTCAAGGAAGCCCGCGCCCTCGACGCCGTACCCGAGTCGCAAGCCGAACTCTATGAAACGCTCGGCAGCATCTATCAACAGCTCGGCAACTATGATCGAGCCGACACCCTCCTCCGCGCGTCGCTCGCCGAGCGACGCGCTTTGTTCCAGAGCGACAACCCCGACATTGCCAACAGCCTCCTCGCACTCGGCTTGCTCTTCGACGCCCGCGCCCAATACGACTCCGCCGAGATCCTGATCCGTCAAGCGCTCGCCATGCAGCAACGCGCCCTCCCGCATGGGGATCCCGCCATCGCCAAAACCACGTCGGCACTCGGCCGCTTGTTCGAAGACCAGGGCCGGTATCCCGACGCCATCGCGACGCTCGACCAGGCCGTGGCATTGCTGTCTGCCCGCGGATCGCAGCCGTCGGATCTCGATGCGGCGATCACCGAGCTCGCGAACGCGCACTTCTATGCGGGCCACTATGCAATTTCCGACTCCCTCAACCAGCGAGCGCTGTTGATGGATCGGAGCTTGTACGGACCGCGCCATCCGAACGTCGCCGATGACCTCATCAACCTCGGCGCCATTCAATACGAGTACGGACACTACTTCGCGGCTGAGCGCTACTATCGCGACGCCCTCGCCATCATTCGCGCGTGGTATGGCGAGAACAATCCGGAAACCGCGTCGGCGCTCACGATGCTCGGGCGCACGCTGATCGACGAAAACAAATACGACGAGGCGGCGCAGCTTCTTACGGAAGCGCTCGATGTCCAACAACGCACCTATGGTCCAGTGCATCCGCGAGTGGCGTCCGCGCTCAACGAGCTCGGGAAGGTCGCGCAGAAGCGCGGACATCTTGACGAAGCGGCAAACGATTTTCGTCGGATGGCGGACATCTACCGCCAGATCTATCACGACAAGCACTACCTCATCGGCATCGCGCTGTCGAACCTGGCGAACGTGTACTCGCAGAAAAAGCAGTATGCAGTCGCGGACTCGCTGTTCCGCGATGTCCTGCGCCGCTATGCCGCAGTCCTCGCGCCCAACCATCAACTGGTTGGCATCGCGCACATTCGCCTCGGGCACACGCTGCTGCTGGAGCGCCGATACGTAGACGCGGAACCAGAGCTCAGAACGGGCTACGGCATCCTCAAGGCGCAGTCGAGTCCTCCAGCCACCTGGCTCGGCATGGCGCGCACGGACCTGGTGGCAGTGTACGACACACTCAAGCAGCCTGAGAAAGCGATGCCGCTTCGGTCCGAGTTGGCCCAGGCGAAAAAAGTCTCCGACTCGGCGCGTCCGTGAGCCGCGGTGGCGGGGCTTCCCCGCTTTGATGATACGGATTGAACGGGTGGCAGCACAGACAGGGTCACGGATCGCTCGGCTGCTTGGCGCCGGGTAGCCTGGTGGCATGTCCTGCTGTCCTGTTGTTTTTCAACAAATAACGGATCGATGCCCACCACGCTTGATGGAGCCGGCGCCGAGCAGCCGAGCGATCCGTGCGGTTTCGTGCTGTCATCCGTTCAATCCGTATCTCCAGAGCGAGGAAGCCTTCCACCTCGCGTCTATCCGGCACTCGCCTCGCGTGGGCGCTCCCGAAACGAACCGGTACCTCCAATACTCCCGCCGCCCCGGATTCTCATTAGTTTTGGTGTGTTCCCCGTCGGTCGCGCACTCTCGAGGCGAGCAATGCCCTACGTTATTACCGAGACCTGCATTGGCGTAAAGGACAAGGCCTGTGTGGACGTATGTCCGGTGGACTGCATCTACGAAGGCCCGGACCAGCTCTTCATCCATCCTGACGAGTGCATCGATTGCGGCGCATGCGAACCGGAGTGTCCCGTCACCGCGATCTTCCCGGAAGAAGACGTGCCCGCGAATCAGAAGCAGTTCGTGCAGATCAACCGGGATGTGTTCAAGGGCGACTCACCGCCCACGCGTCCGACCCGCTGAGGCCCGCCGGGCGCCGCAGGCGAGGGACGTCACGATAGCGTGACGTCCCTCGCGCGCTTCGCCTAACGATTGGCGCGCGTTCGCCGCGGCTCGCGGCCCGCCACCGCCCACAGAATCGGACCGATGATCGGCAGGACTACCGCGACCACGGTCCACACGATCTTTGCGCTCCGCGAGTGTCCGCGGGCGTGCCAGATCGAGATCAGCGCCAATAGCAGCAGCACTGCCGCGACCAAGACGATCCACGCCAGCCGCGTCATGTCCCATCCCACGATGGGCATCCGCCAACTCGAATCCGCGGCTCGTCCCATCAGGGCGCCCGCGCCGGATCAAACATCGCAGCCGCCCACTCACTCACGACGGCATTGAACGCGGCGGGGCGCTCGAGGTTGCTCACGTGTCCCGCGCCGCGAATCACATCCATGCGGCTTTCCGCGATCATCGCACGCATTCGTTGGGCTTCAGCCGGCGGCGAAATCGTATCCTCATCGCCAACGAGGATGAGCGTCGGCACCGAGATCGTGGCCAGCGTGTCGATGGAATCCGGACGCGCAATCATGGCGTCGAGTGCGCCGGCGAGACCGTCCTCGTTCGCGCGGCGCACAGTGGCGAGCAGCATCGACTCCAACTCCGGATGACGCTCACGCGTCGTCGCGCCCAACTGGTTGGCGATCAAAGTTGCAGCCGCTGCCTCCACGCCGGCGGTGCGCAACTGCGCGATGGACTGACGGCGTCGCTCGATCGCGGCCTCGGTGTCGGCGCCGGCGCGCGTGTCGGCGAGCACGAACCCATGCACGCGGTCCGCGTGGCGTCGCCACAGCGCGAAGGCAATGTACCCGCCCATCGATAATCCGGCGACCACCGCCCTGCGGACGCCGATCGCATCGAGCAGCGCGGCCAGGTCATCTGCGTATTGGTCCATCGAGTAGGGCGGGGCGGCGCTGCTCTCACCGAACCCGCGCACATCTACTGTTACGCACTGATAGCTGGCCGACAACGCGCGCATCTGCGGCGCCCACGTCGTGCGATCGTGCGGAAATCCGTGCACGAGCAGCAACGTGGGAAGGTGCGAGGCGCCCGCGATGTCGTACGCGAGATCCACATCGGCGAGTCGGCACTTCATGCAACCGGCCCTCCTCTCATGGCAGCGAGTGCGCGGCGTGCTCGCTCACGCATCGGGCATCGAACGTGAGCCAGTACAGGGTTGGCGCGTTGGTCTTTTGTGCGAGATCCACGGCTGCCGCGAATGCTTTCGCACCATACGTCTCGTCGAGAACGACGCCGGTGAGGCGCTCGAACCGTTCGCGCACCTCTCGTGCCGCGCCCAACGGCCGCCCGTACGCGCCGCCGTAGTAGTCGTGGAGCACACGGATGCCGCGACGCGGGACGCGTGGCACGCGGTTGCCGCTCACGCGCTCGATGAGGCGGGCACAGCGGCCGGCAAGGCGGCGGACGCGCCAACGGTTAGCCATGATGCGCGGCACCACTCGGACGGCGGCGACCTGCGCGTCGAGTTCCGCGATCGCGAAGCCGAGTGCGAGCCCGGCGGCGGTGCCGCCGGTGCCTAACGGAAGGACGACATAGGCCGGCGCCGGCATCTCGCCTCGCGCCACCTGCGCCGCGAGCTCGAGCCCCGCGTTCACCGCGCCCAACATCCCGATGGGCGATGCACCGCCGGGCGGGATCCACCATGTCTTCGTCCGCCCATTGCGCCGCGACAAGAGCCACCCCTGCGCCACCGCGCGCACCGGCCCGCGCGCGCGGCGCACGTCGTCGGCCACGTCGCGCGTACGACGCTCGACCCGGCGTGCCGTCTCGTTCATTTCATGCGGCCATCGCACTGCGACCACACGCGCGCCGAGCCGGTGCGCCAGCGCGCTCGTCGCCAGAACGTGCGTCGATCCATCGCCGCCAAGCGCGAGCACCGTGTCGCCGGGCCGCACACCGGCCAGCAGAAACTCGAGCGCGCGAAGCTTATTCCCGGCCGTGCACCCCGACGTCCCACCGGAGTTGCGCGCAGCATTCGCATCGTCGCGCTTCACCCACAGCGGCCGGCCTGACACCTCCACCTGCTGGACGCGCGACGGGAACGCGCCGAACCGTGCGCGGCCGAATCTGGCCAGCGAGGGAAAGCGGATCAGCAGCTCCGGCGTGTCACCGGCGTTCTCGTCCCGCGTGCTCGACAGATCTCGAGCGCATGGCGGACCTGCGGTGCCATGGGTATCGTTGCGGCGGGAGGAATCCAGCATGAAATATCCGGTAGACTATCTGCGCTACGCCGCGCGCGAAGTACGGAAAGTCGAAAGCCGCATGCGTGTGGGCGAAGACGCGCCGCTGTCGAAGGATGAGATGGCCGATCTGCTCAAGACCATCTGGAAAGCGCTGGACGAAGTGGGCGACGCCCTCGAGGGACTGCAGCGGTCGCGGGACTACTGATCGGCGCGCCCGCGGCGCTGCCTAACCGCTGGCCTCGAGCTGCGCCTCCGTGAGCGGTCCCTCGCGGTCGGTGTACAGGATGCGCAGCGGCACCATTACCGCGGCCAGCAGCGGCACGGCCACCATGAGTCCCAGGAACCCGAACAGCATCGCCATCACCGCCTGCGCCAGGATGGTCAGCACCGGCGGGAGATCGATGCCGCCCTTCATCAACATCGGAATGAGGATCTGCCCCTCGGTCTGCTGAATCGCGATGTACGCGATGGTCACCGACAACGCCTTCTCCGGCGAGTCGAGGAATCCCATCGCGATCGCGGGAATCGCACTGAGCAGCGGACCGATCGTGGGCACGAACTCGAGCAAGCCGGCCAGCAGGCCTAACGCAAACGGCGCCTTCACCCGGAGAATCAGCAGCACGATCGTACTCACCACGCCGATCACCAGCATCGCGATCAGCTGCGTCACCAGCCATTTGCGGAGCTTCACCGCCATCTCGCTGAGCACCCGCGATGCCACGTCACGCGATTCCGGCGGTACCAGTACGAGGAATCCTCGTCGGTACAAGCTCGGGTCGACGGCGACGTAGATGGCGAGGAACAGCATCACCACCGCGCCGGCGAGCGCCGCGAGCGTCGAGGTGAGGAACGGGAACAGGTAGCGGGTGGCGCTCTGCAACTGCCGTCCGATACCCTGGACTAACGGACTCGGCGTCCCCGGGCCCACCGTGTCGCGCTGCGTCGCCTCGGCCGCCCCGCGCCCGACCGGCGCGAGCGGCCCGCCTAACTGACCTCGCGGCACCACCGCACGGCCCGTGTCCGCCGCCGGGCCGGAGCCCATCGCTGCCCGCATCAGGCCGCCCCGCTGCGCCAGCCATCCCTCGACGCGCGCCTGCGCCTCGGGCAGACGCGACTTGAGCACGGCCAGCTGATCGCTCACCGTCGGCGCGATCAGCGCGCCCGCGCCATAGAGAACCGCGAAAAAGGCCAGCACGATCGTCGCCGCGCCGAGGGCCCGCGGCACGCGCACCCGCGCCAATTGATCCACACCCGCCGAGATCGCCAGCCCGAACAACACACCCAGAAACGCCACCAGCACAAGCGCGTTCGCGAACCACAACAACCGCAGCGTGAAGTACAAACCGAACACGATGGCCGCGGCGCGCAACACATCGCGCGACTTCCAGGCGTTCCCGCGCGGCGGGAACCCGTGTGATACTGCGTCGGACATGGACACCGTCGCAGAGAGAGTGTCGATACCGCTACGAGTGGACTCCAAACTAGCAGTCCGCTTCCTTTCGCGCGTCCCGGACGAGAGAATTCACGAACACCCGGGTGCGACCGCGCGCCAGCCCGGGGACTGCCACCGCCTGGCCTGCTACACGAGGTACGCTCCGAGTGCCGTCGCATTCTTCACCGCCGTCCCACCCTCGACCGGCCACGCGCGCGTCCGGGACCTCCACACGGTACATCGATAGCCCGGCTGACGCCGAGCGCTTTCTCGCCTCGATCGGCGAACCCGACCGCGTGGCCGTCGACACCGAGGGCGCCAGTTTCCACCGATTCGTCGACCGAATCTACCTCCTCCAAATAAGCACGGAATCCGTGAACGCCATTCTCGATCCGCTGACGATCGGGAAACCGCGCGCGCTTGGCGAGCTGCTGGAGAGCACGCGCTCGGAAACCGTCTTTCACGACGCCGATTACGACCTTCGCCTGTTGTTCCAGGACTACGGCTGGCACTCCCGCCGTCTGTTCGACACGCGCATTGCCGCGCAGTTGCTCGGAATCCGCGCGTTCGGACTCGCCGCGCTGCTCGAGCAATTCCTCGGCATCAAGCTCGACAAGAAGCATCAGCGCGCCGATTGGTCGATGCGGCCGCTGCCCCAGGACATGCTCGACTACGCCACTCAGGATACGATGCATCTCCTGCCGCTCCGCGACCGCCTTGCCGAAGCGTTGGAACGCGCACGACGAACCGCGTGGGCTCGCGAAGAGTTCGATCGACTCGAGGGCACCAGGTGGGAGCACGATGCCTCGGCCGACGCCTATCAGCGGATCAAGGGTGCGCGAGACTTGAGTCGTCGCGAGCTTGCCGTGCTGCGAGAGCTGGTTGCCTGGCGCGATGGCGTGGCACGCGAGTTGGATCGCGCGACGTTTCGCGTGGCCGGAAACGAGACGCTGCTGGAGTTGTCTCGCGCCACGCCGCGCACGGTCGATGCGTTGCGCGAGATTCGCGGCATGCCGCGCGGCGTGATCGAGCGCCGCGGCGCCGAGGTACTCGATGCGATCGGGCGCGGAGTCGCCGTTCCCGACGAGGACCTGCCGAGGTTTCCGCGGGCGCCACGCTGGGAGCGCGACCCGGATTTCGACGCGCGCGTCAACCGCTTGCGCAGCGTCCGCGAGCTCGCCGCCCAACGGCTCGACCTCGATCCCGGCTTCCTGATTTCACGCGAGCGCCTGGAAACGATCGCCCGCAAGCGTCCCACATCGCTCGAGGAGCTGGCGCAGGCGGACGACCTGCGCCAGTGGCAGATCGAGGTGATGGGGAAGGACCTGCTGCGCGCGCTCGACGGCTGATGCCTAACCGTTAGGCACGGACGCCGTCAGAAGCCCAGGTAGGCTTTGATCCGCGGCTCCATCCGATCCGGACTCCACATCGGATCCCACACCAGATTCATCACCACATCCTCGACCCCCGGCAGCGATCGAATCTGCTGTTCGGCGGTCGTCAGGATCTCGGCGCCCGAGGGACATCCCGGCGAGGTGAGGGTCACGTCCACCGTCACGAGTCCGCCGTCGACTGCGACGGCGTACACCAAACCCAGATCGACGATGTTCAGATTGAGCTCGGGGTCTTTGACGCGCCGGAGCGTCGCTTTCACGACATCTTCGGTCAGCGCCGTGGCGGGCGCGCCCGGTGCGTCGGGGGGTTGTGCTTGGGGTGCGTCGTCGTTCATGTCGGCTCCGGGAGACTGCATACCGCAACTTCACCGGCGCCGAGACGGCGGGCAAGACTACTACTTCTTTGTCGTGTGGCTCTTTTTGGGCGTGGCGACCGCTTTCCTGCTGTGCGACGCCGCCACCGTGTGGTGCTTGGTGATTCGCACGGTCGACTTGGTACCGCGGTGCCGCACGCGGCGATGATGGCGATGCTCCACGTGGTTCCACCCTTTCGCCTTGTCGGCGCGGAATGAGACGGGCATCGCGATCAACTGATCCGGGTCGTCGGTCACCGCGACGGCCGCGGCGTCCGAGAGATCGGCGCGAATGTCGGCGATCACCTTCTCGGGCCGCCGCGCGCGCGGCTCGTGCACACGATTGGTGAGCAGGATGACGAACATGTCTCGATCGGGATCGATCCAGAGCGACGTGCCGGTATACCCGACGTGGCCGAACGCTTCGTCGCTCAGGAAGCGGCCCGAGCCCCACTGGCCGTCGGCCATCGCCCACCCGAGCGCGCGGCTGCCGGCCGCGCGGTGCGTGAAGAGCCGGATGGTCGAGTCGGCCACGATGCGCGTGCCGTTGAACTCGCCGCCGTTCAGGATCATCTGCGCGAAGATGGACAGGTCCGCCGCCGTGCTGAAGAGTCCGGCGTGTCCGGCCACGCCGCCTAACGCGTACGCGTTTTCGTCGTGGACTTCGCCCTTGAGCGGGTAGCCGCGGGGCGGCGTGTCTTCGGTGGGCGCCGCGCGATACTTGACGGAGTCGGCGGGCCGGTAGAAGGTGTTCATCATGCCTAACGGATGGAACACCCACATCTCGAGGAACTCGTCCAGCGGCTGGCCGCTCAGCTTCTCGACCAGGAACCCGAGCGTCATCGCGCCCAGGTCGGAGTACACGTATTGTGAGCCGGGCTTGTAGTCGAGCGGCGTGCTGAGCACGATGTGGCGGGCTTCTTCGGGCGTCGAGGCGAGGCGCCACAGCTCGCGATCCGCCGGGAGGCCGGACCGATGCTCGAGCAGCTCTCGAATCGTCACGCTGTCCTTCTCGCCGCCGCCAAACTCGGGTAGATACTTGACGACCGGGTCATCGAGCTTGAAGAGACCCTTGTCGTACAAAATCATGATGGCGGTGGTCGTGCCGACGACTTTGGTGAGCGAGGCGAGATCGTACAACGTTTCGGAGGGCGAGACCCGGGGGCTGGACGACTTCCAATCGATGCGGCCGAAGCCTTTCTCCCAAACGACCGCGCCCTTGCGCCCCACGACGACGGCCGCGCCGGGGAACCCGCCGGCGTGAATGCCGCGCTGCACCACCCGGTCGATCACGCGCAGCCGCGCAGCCGACATGCCAACGGACGCCGGTGCTTTTACCGGCAGTCCTCCATTCCCAGCAGCGATGGCAGCGGCAGCGAGCAGCGCAAGAACCACGATGAATCCCTCTTCCGAAGCGACTGCGGGAACCTCGACTCGCGGAGGCGTGTCCAAATGCCACGACTCGAAGCTTGGGGTTGTACCCCGCGCTCACGATACGGCGGCGGACGTGAATTGTCGCAAGAACAGAGCAGCAGCAGAGCGAACCGCGAATACGAACCGGAATCTGGCGGGCTGAAGTCCGGCAGGACGACCACACGACTTGAGGTCGGGCGAGCTATCCTAGTCCAATATGTGGGGTTGCATTCATTTGGCAAGACGAAAGACATCGGTGGGCGTCACCTTTTGCACGCCGGCGGACTCGAGTGTAATGGTGGTGCGACCGCTTCGGCTTGCGGTGGGGGCGCGCCAACGCTCGGTCGCTTCGACCGGAGTTTTCGCGGAGCCGGGCGGTGGCGAGCGCCGGTTCGGCAACCGAAGTTGACGCAACGGTGACCAATCAAGCAAACGGAATGGAAACGGATCACGCTCTCATTCGGCGCGCCGTCGGCGGCGATGAGCGAGCGCTGCGCCAGCTATGGTCGCAGTACTCGCCGCACATCGACGCGGTCGTGCGGCGCCTGGTGGGCGGCGATCCGGATCTGGCGGCCGACATCGCGCAGGACGTGTGGATCCAGATTTTTCGCGCGTTAGGCAGTTATCGGGGCGACGCGCAGTTCGGGACGTGGGCCCACCGCATCGCGGTGAACCGGACGCTGAACGCATTGCGCAAAGCCCGGCGGCTGGGGCGGTTGGAGGTCGACATCGAGGAAGACTCGTCGACCGTCGAGATGGACGGCGACCGCGCGTTCCTCGCCGCGTCCATCGAGGATGCGGCCGCCCGCCTCCCCGCCGGCGCCCGCACGGTGTTCGTGTTGCACGACGTGGAAGGCTATACGCACGAGGACATCGCCCGCGAGTTAGGCATCACGGCGGGCGCATCCAAATCGCAACTCTTCAAGGCGCGCGCGAGACTTCGCCGGCTGCTCGCGCACCTGATCGATGTCCAGACGCCGGCAACGGAACTTCGCACCCATGTTGCACCTCGATCCTGAACGGCTGGCCGCGCTGGCCGACGACCAGCCGACACACGACGAAGCGGCGCACCTCGCGGCCTGCCCGGCGTGTGCGCGCGAACAGGCGGCGTACGAGGAGCTCGTGGCCATGGCGGCACGCGAGCGGCAGACGCTCTCGCACCCGCTCACCGAATGGCGGTCCATCGCCGCGCGCCTAACGCAACCGGCGCCGCGCGGCCCCGTCGCTCCCCTCCGCAGCCGCGGCTTGCCGCGCGCCTGGATGCAGCTCGCCGCCGGCGTGATGATCGCGGCCGGCGGCTTGGCCGTCGGCCGCGCGTCGGCCGCGCGCACAACCTCGACCACGTCCGTGCCGGCAGTGGCGGAAACCGCGGATTCCACACGCGCACCGGCAAGCGTCGACGATGCCATGGCCCTCATGCGCCGCGCCGAAAGCGACTACCGGCTGGCCGCGGCGTTCGTCGTCGCGCACGATACGTCGCTCCGCGGCGAGTCCGGCATCGATCGGTATCGTCAACGCCTCGCCGCGCTCGATCGCGTGTCCGATGCCGCGCTCGCCGCCGCCAATCAAGCGCCGGCAGATCCCGTCATCAACCAATACCTCATCTCGGCTCGCACCGCGCGCGAGGTGACCCTGCAGCAGCTCAACGGATCGCTGCCCGCAGGCATGTCGTTGGCCCGCTATTGATGACCATGTCGATGCGCAGCGGTCGAACGATGCATCGCGGTGCGGTGCTGCTCGCGTCGGCGATCGCATCGGGCGCCATGGCCGTCCCGTTAGGCACCGTGGGCGCGCAGGATGCGGCGCCCGCCATCTGCCCGAGCTGCGACAGCACCAGCGATGCGCGCGCCGATCGCGAGCTCGCCCGCGCGAGCGCGGCGCTCGAGCGCGCGCACCAGGCGCTCATCGATGCGATGAAGCAGGCGATGGTCTCGCAGGATTCCAGCGGAGCCGCCGCCGAAGCGCTGGCACGCGCCAACGGAGCGCTGCGGCGCGCCCAGGAGCGCTACGAGCAGCTGACCAGTAAGCTCCTCCTCCGCCGCATGGCGCACGAAGACATCAAGATCAGCGTCGGCCAATTCCGCAATCAAACCAGCACTGGATACCTGGGCGTTACGCTGTCCACCAGCACGCCCGAAATCCAGAATGAAGGCGGCAAGACGCTCATGCGATTCGAGGAGTATCCCACCATCGAATCCGTGGATCCCGACTCTCCCGCCGAGCGCGCTGGTCTGGAGTCGGGCGACAAGCTGCTCGCGCTGAACGGCAAGGATGTGACAGCCGGCTGCGAACCGTTTTCCACACTGCTCAAGCCGGGCACACACGTGCTCCTCCGCGTCAAGCGCGGCGCTTACACCAAGCAACTGAGCGCGCTCGTCGGCAAACGGCCGGCGTCCTGGTGGACCCAGGTCTGGACCGCGCCGTCCGGCGCGCGCTTCTTCGTCGTTCCAAACGCTCCTCAGCCGCAAGCGACGCCGGCGCCGCCCGCGCCACCGGCGCGCGAATCGGACAACGACTCGACCCAGATCCAGATCGCCGTCGCGCCGTTCCCGGCGGTGTCGCCGATGCCCGAGATCTCGACGACCGTCACCCGGTTCGGGGGAGCGCTGCTCGTCGTCGCCGGCGCCGAAGTGAGGCCGGTGGGCAACCTCGCCGACTATTTCGGCGTGAGACAAGGCGTGCTGGTGCTGCGCGTCGCGTCGGGGACCGTTGCCGCTCGCTCCGGACTCGAGGACGGCGACGTGATCGTTCGCGCCGATGGCAATCCAGTGGACTCGCCGGCCGGGTTGAGCCGCGCCATGTACCGCGCATCCGATTCGCAACTCAAGCTCGACATCGTCCGCCTCAAAAAGAAACGAACGATCGTGCTCAAGTGGGACCGATGAAAAAGCGCGCGCCGGCGTGGATCGCCGGCGCGCGTTGCGTTAGGCAGATGGCCGCTGCCTACTTGCCCTGGCGAATGCTGCCCGGCGGCAGAGAGTAGAGCAGCTTCATCGTCGCACGATCGGCGTTCGACAGATCGCGCACACGGACCCGCGCCGTCATGATGTCGGTCGTGTCGCTCGTGTGGTCGAGACCGAGCAGGTGGCCGACCTCGTGGAGCGCGATGGCCTTGACACTCGAATCGTCCAGCGCCTCGCCGGCGTTGTGGTGCAACGCGAGCGTGATGTTCGCATTGACGATCCACCAGCTGCGGTCGCGTGCCCAGAGCGTCTTGCCGCTGATCGGTGAGTCGAAATGGTCGATCCAGGCCACGTGGACGTCCGCGTCGAGCGAATCGGTCACGAACTGGAAGCGAACCGGGATGCCGAGATCGCTCCACTCCTCGAACGCATCGCGCACGCGTGCCGGGAAGGAGTCGCTCCAGCCCGGGATGCCCGCGCCGCTGCCGATCCACACGCGGATGGGCTGCGAGGTGCGATCCGGCCAACGCGCCAGCGCCGAGTCGCGCTCCAGCAGAATCTCATCGATGTACGTGCCGGAGGCGCCGAGCGCCAACCGTTGGCGCACGTCGCCGAGGTCGTGGATCGCCTCGTCGCTGGAAGCCCGAGCGGGCGCAGAGGCAACGTGCGCGACCTCGGCGATGTGACGGGCGATGCCCAACCGTCCCGCTTCAGTGTGCGCTTCGACGGGAACCAGACTCACGCGCGGCTCGGGCGTCGGGTGCGAGGTCTCGGTCACCTGCGCAGCCACAAAGCCGAGCAACGGGAGAAGAATGACGAGTGGAATGAGGTCCGTACGCTTCATCGCGGTCGGGTACCGAATGCGGGGCCGGGAAGGAGGAGCCGACATTGGCTCCGCTCATCCAGCTTGACGAACGAGCAGCACGCCGGGGCACGAGCGTGCAGCACGCGCGCAGAGCAGCGTGAGGAGTCTATTGAGAGCGAATGGGCGACAACGGTGGGAGCAACATTTCGTGGCAGCAGCTAGACGCATCCCAAACATGGCGAGGATGCGTCGTACAGACAACTGGTTGCGGGCCCGTGTCACGCATCGCCGTCTGGCAGAATTGGCCGGACTCCGGTAAGCTGCAGCGGCCTTTCAGTGGCAGGACCACCAGTATGCCCGCGATGGACCGCGAGCGATGGAAGGAGCTCGAGCCGTTGCTCGACCATGCGCTCGATCTCTCCGACGCCGACCGTGACAAGTGGCTGACCGAGCTCAGCATCAGCGCTCCCGAGATCGCCAATGAATTGACGTCGCTCCTCTCCGGCGACGCGCAGGCGGAGCGCACCGGGTTCATGTCCGAGCCTGTCGCGCTCTCGCTCGAAGGTCTCGAGCTGGGCGCGTACACGCTCGTCGAACCCATCGGACATGGCGGCATGGGCTCGGTGTGGCGTGCACGCCGGACGGACGGCCGGTACGACGGCTTCGCGGCGGTCAAGCTGCTCAGCCTTGCGCGCCTGAGCCATACCGGCAGGGAGCGGTTCCGGCGGGAGGGCTCGGTGCTCGCCCGCCTAACGCATCCCGGCATCGCGCGGCTGCTCGATGCGGGCCTCAGCGCGAGCGGCCAGCCGTATCTCGTCCTCGAGTACGTCGACGGCCAGCCGATGGACGTGTACGCCCGGGAGCATGGACTCGGCATCGATGCGCGCATCCGGCTGGTGCTCGACGTCATCGCGGCCGTCGGCCACGCGCACGCGAACCTGATCGTCCATCGCGATCTCAAGCCGTCCAACATTCTCGTGACGCGCGACGGCGCCGTGAAGCTGCTCGACTTCGGCATCGCGAAGCTGCTCGACGATGGGCTGGCGGGCGCCAACACGGCGCTCACCGCCGAGGGCAGTCGTGCGTTCACGCCGGACTATGCGTCGCCGGAGCAGGTGCGCGATGGGGCCATCACCACGGCCACGGACGTCTACGCGTTAGGCGTGCTGCTCTACGTGCTCGTGGCCGGCCGGCATCCGACTGGCGAGGGATGTGCATCGGCCATGGACGAGCTGCGCGCGCTGTTCGAGGTCGAGCCGGCGCGGCTCGGCGTCGGCGATCTCGACAACGTCCTGGCGAAAGCGCTGCGCAAGAACCCGCACGAGCGCTACCAGACGGTGGCCGCGTTAGGCGACGATCTCGAGCGCCTGCTGCGGCACGAGCCGGTGAGCGCCCGCCGCGACTCGATCGCGTATCGCGCGCGCATGTTCGTCCGCCGGCATCGCGGTGCCGTCGCCAGCGCGTGTGCGGTGGCCGGGGTGCTGGTCGTGGCGACGGCGTTCTCGGTGTCGAAGATGCGGGAAGCCCAACGCGAGCGCGACGCGGCCCTCGACGCCACGCGGCGCGCGAACGCGCAGGCGGAACTCCAGAACGTGCTCGTCAGCCAGGTGGGAACCGGGCCGATCACGATGAAGGAGATTCTCGATCGCGGACGCATCGCCATCGAGCGGGAGTACGCGAGACAGCCGCGATTGCTCACGCCGATCTTGCTGCAGCTCTCGGATCAGTACGCGGACCTGAACGACAGCAAGATCCGCGGCGATCTGATCGCGCGGGCCGAGTCGCTCGCCGCCGCCATTCCCGACAGCTCGGCGCTGCTCGAGGCGCGCTGCGATGAATTCGACAATTTGCGCAGCCAGGGCAAGTACGACGTCGCACACACGCTGCTGCACCGGCTCGAGCCATCGTTCGCGCACGCCGATCCGCGTGCCGCGTCGCTCTGCCTCGAGCGAGCCGCCGCACTCAATGATGAATCCGGGCCGCACGACCTGGCCGGCCCCGAAATCAGGCGCGCGCTCGCCATCCGCGACAGCCTCGGCCTAACGAATGACCTCGTGTACGTCGGCATGCTGTCGGCATCGGCGGACTTCCTCTACGCGAACCACCAGTATGCCGACGCGCTCGCTGCGCTCCGTCGCAGCATTGCCATCATGGACAGCACGGGCCGCGGGGAGACGCTCTCGCAGGCGTCGATGCGGCACAACATGGCGGACATCCTGCTCGAGCTGGGCCAGACCGCGCAGGCGGAGCACATCCTGCACGACGTGCTCGAGCAGGTGGCGCGGAGCGATCCGTCGGGGCGCATTCCAGAGCAGCCCCTCATTCACTATGGACACGCCGCGCTGGCGGAGGGCGACGCCGATTCGGCCGCCAAGTATTTTGCCGTCCTCGCAAGCCAGGCCAAAGCCGATCACAACACGTATTGGCAGGGCCGCGCGCTGTTCGGACTTGCGCTGGCGCAACTACAGTTAGGCAAGGTGGCCGACGCCGAGCGCAGCGACGCCGCGCTCAAGGCGATCGAGGTGCACCTGACCATCCGCAGCGTGGATGACCAGCTGACCGATTCGAGAATTATCGATGCACGGCTGGCCATGCTGCGCCACGATGCGTCGGCGGCGCGCACCTTGGTTGACGACGTGCTGCGAGAGTACGGGTATTTCGACGGCAAGCGCCGGCGCGTGTACCACGCCGCGCTGGTGCTGGCCGCCGAGGCGGCGCTCGGCGCGCACCAGCCGGCGGCGGCACTGCGCTACGCACGCGATGCGCGCGATGTGTCAGCCCTCGATTCTGCGACGGTGTCGCGCAGCGCGTTCGTCGGCGAGGCGCAGCTCGTCGAAGCGAGGGCGCTGCTGGAGACGGGCGATACCACGGCCGCGCGCGGCGTGCTGGACAGCGCGGTTGCCGCGCTCCGTGCCGCCGCCGGCGACTCGCACCCGCGCACCGTGGAAGCAGCGCGGTTGCGCGCGTCCTTGCCGTAGCGCGGGCGCCGCAGCCGGCGGCGCACGCCTAACTGGACGTCGGCTCGCCGTCGCCGAGGACCGAGCGGTGGAGCAAGGCGCGCGCTTTGCGCCAATCGCGCTGGATCGTGCGATCGGACACGCCGCGCAGTGCGGCAATCTCGATGAACGAGAATCCGCAAAAGAAATGCAGGTCCACCAACTGCGCCAAGCGCGGCTCGATCGCCGCCAACTCGTCGAGCGCATCGCCGAGGTTCGCGATCTCCACGCCATCGATCGCGCCGGTCTCCGGCGGGAGGTCCGTGCCCTCGAGCGTCACTTCGAAGCGGCTGCCGCGCCTCCGCGCGCGGCGCCGGCGCGCGTAATCGATGATGAGGCCGCGCATCGCGCGCGACGCGTACGAGAGAAACCGCAGCCGGTCCGGGAACGCGAGCTGCGGACGCCCCGTCATGTTGAGGTACGCCTCGTGGAGGAGCGTCGTCGTGCCTAACGTGACCGAGGCGTTCGCGCGCCGCAGCTGGATTTCGGCCAGCCGGTGCAGCTCGTGATACAGCATCCGGAACAGCTTGTCCGATGCGACGGGATCGGCTTGATCGGCGCGCTGAATCAGCGCATCGAGCTCGGAGTCCACATGTCCTCGGCGGCGAAAGGGCGACGGTCACACGCCGTGAACGGTACACCGGCCGCGACCGTCGCGAAACGCCGTCGTCGTTCGGCGAAAAGCGTGCTCAGCGACGCGCGGAGGATTCGCGCCGCAGGAGAGCTTGCTTGCGAGCGACACCCCATCGGTACCCGGTCAGCGCACCGGTCTGCGCGACGACGCGATGACACGGGACGAGGATCGCCAGCGGATTGGCGCCGCACGCGGCACCGACCGCGCGCGCGGATTGCGGACGGCCGAGGCGCGCCGCGAGCTCGCCGTACGTGATGGTGGTGCCGGGCGGAATGGCGCGCAGCGCGCGCCAGACTTCCTGTTGGAAGGGCGTGCCGCGCATGTCGAGCGGCACACCGAGCGATCGATCCGGCGTGTCGACGAGCGCAGCGACCTCCGCGGCGAGCGCGTCGAGCGACCCGTCGGCGTCCGCGATGGTGCCTAACGGAATGCGGCGTTGCAGCTCGCGCCGCAGCGCGTCCCGGTCGTCGCCGATGAGCACGGCCACGACGCCGGCATCGCTGCGGGCGACGAGCAGGAGCCCGATCGGGGAGCTGGCGAACGCGATCCGGATCACGTCGCCGCCGTCGCGGCGCGCAATCGGTGCGCCGGTACGGCGCGAGCGAGTGCGAAGAGTAGCGGGCATGGAATCCTCTCGAAGCTAATGTCGGTGGTCACGATGCACGACCGCAATGTGCGGTGGGATTCGTAGCCATTCTGGCCATATTCGGACACCTGCCTTCCCGGCCGGTGGACCGACGCGACATTGGCGGCCGGCGACGCGGGCGCCGAGAGTCCAGGTGTCCGAAAATGGCTAGTCGAGCGCGCCTTGTCCGGGTACGTTGCACCCCATGACCCATGACACGACAGCGCTCTATCAGGCACTGGCGGCGCATGACCCGCGGTTCGACGGCGTGTTCTACGTCGGCGTGACATCCACCGGCATCTATTGTCGTCCCGTGTGCACGGCTAGGACGCCGAAGGCGGCGAATTGCCGCTTCTTCGACAGCGCCGCAGCGGCGGAGAAGGCGAATTTTCGTCCGTGTCTCCGATGCCGGCCCGAGCTGGCGCCCGGCAACGCACCGGTCGACGATGCGCATCGCATTGCGAGTCTCATTGCCCAACGGATCGACGAAGGGATGCTCGACGACGGCGCGGGGCTCGAGTCGATTGCCCGGCGCTTCGGCTGGAGCTCGAGACAGATTCGCCGCATGATGCAGCGCGAGCTGGGCGTCTCGCCGATGGAGTTGGTGCTCACGCGACGGTTGCTGCTGGCGAAGCAGCTGCTCACCGAGACGACACTGCCGATGTCCGAAGTCGCGTTCGCCAGCGGATTCGCCAGCGTCCGCCGCTTCAACGATGCGTTCAACGGCCGCTATGGCATCCCGCCGGCCCAGTTTCGTCGGGCGACGCCCGACGCGCGGAGCACGGCGACGTCGTCGGGCACGTGTTCCTTGCAGCTCGTCTATCGCGAGCCATTCGAGTGGGACGCGCTGCTGTCGTTTCTGGGCGCGCGCGCGATGCGCGGCGTGGAATGCGTGGAGGGAGGCGCGTATCTGCGCACCGTGCGTCTGGGGACGCACCGGGGATGGCTGCGCGTGACACACGCCCCGGTCCGGCGCGCGCTGATGGTCGAGCTCACGCACACGCTGACGCCCGTGCTGCCGGCCGTGTTAGGCAGGCTGCGCCATCTCTTCGATCTGAGCGCCCGGCCCGATGTGATCGCCGCGCATCTGTCGCGCGATCCGGCGCTCGCCTTGTCCGTCGCGCGCCACCCCGGACTGCGGGTGCCGGGCGCCTTCGACGGCTTCGAGCTGGCGGTGCGCGCCATCCTTGGACAGCAGATCACGGTCAGGGCGGCGACAACGATCGCGGGGCGCTTCGTGGCGGCGTTAGGCGAGCCGGTGCGCACGCCCCATGCCGGTCTCGACCGCGCCGCGCCGACCGCCGACCGCGTGGCCCAGGCCCGCGTCGAGGACCTGGCGGCGCTCGGCATCATCCGGGCGCGCGCCGGGAGCATTCTGGCGCTGGCGCGCGAGGCGGCCTCCGGACGGCTCGTGCTCGCAGCCGGCGCGCGTCCCGACGAGGTGATCTCGCGCCTCGAGGCGCTGCCCGGCGTCGGGCCCTGGACCGCACAGTACATCGCGATGCGGGCGCTGCGCTGGCCCGACGCCTTCCCGAAGGAAGACCTCGCCGCCCGCAAAGCGTTAGGCGGCGCGACGCCGGCCGCCGCCGACGTCGCGTCGCACGCGTGGCGGCCGTGGCGCAGCTACGCGCTGCTGCACCTGTGGCAGAGCTCCGCCGGCCGGTGAGGCGCGCCACAGGGAGAGCTCAACACCCGCTCCCGCCCTTGCCGCGCGCCGGCGCCGCGACGTCGGTGAGCGAATGACGGCCGAGCGCAGCGTCGACCGCCGGAAGGTCGGTGGTCGTTAGGCGCTTGGCGGCCGTCGCGACCTTCGCCAGGTCCGTGCAGGCGGACGCGACCGCCGCGAGCGACGACGGCGTCGGCGCCATGTCGCCGTTGTCCTGGCCCTCGAGCAGTTGCACGAGCGTGCCGCTCACGCGCACGTAGTCGGGCGGCGGCGTCGGGCCGCGGCCGAAGCGAAATCCACGACCCCCCGACGGATTGCCGGCCACGCTGTCGAGCTTCGCATCGAACGTCTTGACGGCGTCCGATACGTCGGACGGCGGAGACGAGCCAGCTGCTTTCTCGACATCGGCCCGCAATCCCGCGAGTGCGTGGTAGCCGGCCCACGCGCTCGCGAGGCCGTGATAGACGCGCATCATGAGATCGTTCTGCGCGCGCAACGCGGCCATCGTCGCGGGCGAGCGCGGATCGTTCCGGACCGTCGCCGTCTGGCTATAGGTGGCGCCGTCGACGGTCAGCTTGAGCGTGTAGACGCCGGGCAGCGCGAGCGGCCCTTCGGGCGACGCCGGCGTTAGGCCGGGGTTGGCGTTGATCTCGTACGTGTGCTCGAACGCGGGCGGCGGGTCGAAGCGCAGGTCCCAGTTGATGCGGTTGAGTCCCACGGCGGTCGGCATCGGCGCCGGCTTGGCGAGCCAGAAGTTAGGCTCCGGCGGATCGGACGCTTCCTTGAGCGGCGGGATCGGCGCGCTCGACAGGTGCCGCACCACCGCGCCGCTCGCATCGAGCACATCGAGCGTGATGTCGCCGCGAGGCGGCGCCGCGAGCGTGTAATAGATGATCACGCCGTCCGGCGGATTGAGCGCGTGCGGCACTTCGGGCGGAAACGGTGTGTCGGCGCCGTCGTTGCGGCGAACGCGAATCGCGTCGTCGGGCTTGAACAGATGTGCGCTCGCCGTGACGATCGCGGGCGTGATCTGCCGCAACACGGCGTAGTCGTCCAGGACCCAGATCCCGCGCCCGTACGTGCCGACGATGAGATCGGACCCGTGGAACGCGATGTCCCGATACGATGTGTTAGGCAGGTTGAGCTGCAGCGACTGCCAGTGGTCGCCATCGTCGAACGAGACGTACATGCCGCTCTCGGTGCCCGCGAACAGCAGGCCCGCGCGCTTGGGGTCGTTGCGGATCGTGTGCGCGAAGCTGCCGCTCGGCTGATCGGTCGGGAGGCCGGTGATGATCTTGGTCCAGGTTTTCCCGTAGTCGCGCGTGCGATAGAAGTACGGAGTGTCGTCGCCCGAGTTGTGCTCATCGATCGCGACGTACGCTCCGCCGGCGCTGGCATGGGAGGCGTCGATGGTCTGGATGTCCGCGTGCGCCGCGTTCGGGAGACCGGCCACCGACACGTCGGACCAGGTTTTTCCGTTGTCGCGCGTGACGCGAATGAGGCCGTTGTTGGTGCCGACCCAGATCGTGCCCGCCGCGACCGTGGACGGCGCGATGGTTTCGATGATGCCGCCGTTAGGCGGGCCGCCGCGGCCGCCGCGCGATGGCGGCTGCGGCGCCGCCGGTTCGCTGCCGTGCGGCACGCCTAAATCCGGACTGATTTTCGCCCAGTGCACGCCGCCATCGGTCGTCTCCATCAGATACTGGAAGCCCGCCAGCAGCTCGCGCTGATTCCACGGCGCCCAGACCAGCGGCTGTGTAGAGCCCGTCCGCAGCTCCAGCTTGGGATCCTGCTGCGGGCTCACATTGATCCACTGTTCGCTCGGGTACGTGACCTTCACGATGCCGTTGCCGCTCGCGTAGACGGTGTCGGGGTGCAGCGGATCCGGCACGATCGTGCCCCATTCCCACGTCGGCACCGGACTCCAGTCGAGCGGCGTGATCTCGCCCAGGTTGCCGCGGTTCCGCGTCCGCACGGCGCCGGCATCCTGCTGCGTCGCATAGATCCAGAACGGATACGAGTTGTCGATCGAGATGTGATAGACCTGCTCGGTCGATTGATTGTACCACTTGCTCCAGTTCGCGCCGCCGTCCAGCGTGACCGTCGCGCCCTGGTCGAGCCCGAGCAGGATGCGTTTTCCGTTAGTCGGGTCGATCCACATCTGCTGCGGGTCGTCGCCGCCCGGAGCGCCCTTGAAGCCCGTGAACGTGTTGCCGCCATCGGTCGAGATGTAGCTCGACGTGTTGATGGTGTAGACGATGTCGGGGTTTTGCGGGTCGACGTAGACGCCGCAATTGTAGCCACCCTGGCCGTTGCCGACGCGGTGGTCGGTCGAATCCATCTGACGCCACGTGTCGCCGCCATCGTCCGACCGATAGAGTCCGAAGTTGCCGATCAGAAAGACGCGCTCCGCATTGGTATGTGCGGCGACCGCGACCGATGTCCGTCCGTAGAGACGCGGCAGTCCGCGGCCGTCCACGGCGTGCCACGTTAGGCCTTCGTCGGTCGACTTGTAGAGCGCCGTGCCCGTGGGTCCGGACGCCGGCTCGGCGCCGCGGCGCGGGGGCGCGCCGGGCGCGTTGTAGTGGCGGTCGGTGGTCGCGAACATCACCTGCGGTTGGTCGAACGCGCTGGCCAGCTTCTCCACACCCGTCTCGTCATCGATGGAGAGGGTCCGCGTCCAGGTCGCACCGCCATCCGTGGTGCGAAAGACGCCGCGCGCGTCGCTCTTGTGGTGCAGGTCGCCCTGCGCCGCGGCGACGACGAGGTTGGGGTCGTGCGGGTCGACGATGATCGACGGGATCTGGCGCGAGTCGTCGAGTCCGACGTGGCGCCACGTCAGGCCGGCGTCGCTCGACCGATACACGCCATCGCCCTGGTTGATCGATCCGCCGGTCGGCATGTCGCCGGTGCCGGCGTAGACGATGTTGGGATCCGACGGGGCGACCATGATGGCGCCGACCGCGGCGACGCTGGTGACGGAGTCGAAGACGGGGAACCAGGTGGTGCCGGCGCTGGTGGTTTTCCAGACGCCGCCCTCCGGCAAGCCGACGTAGAACACGCCCGGTTGGCCGATCGCGCCCGTGACGGACGCGATGCGGCCGGCGCGGAATGGGCCGACGTTGCGCCAGACGAGACCGTGATAGAAGGCAGGATCGATGGGTCCGGCCGGTGCGGGCACCGGCGTGGTATGCGGAACGAAGAGGCCGAGCAGCGCGACGGAGACGGCCGGCAGCCACTGATGCGGGCGAAGCGGTGTCATGGGTGAGGTCCGAGACGCGAAAGGAAAGGAGTAGGAGCGAGTATGTACGGATGACACGCGCCGAGGCAAGCAGCCGGGCCGCCGGCGTGGACGCGGCGGCCGGACGGCCTCGCGTGGCGCGCGTAGCACAAATGCAGTACATTGTGGTACATGAGGGACATGCACCTGACGCTTCGGCTCTCGCGCGAGCTCGCCCGGGCCGTGGCCCGGTGGGCCCGGGCGCACGGCGTGCCCAAGTCGCAGGTCGTGCGCGACGCGGTCGCGGCGCACGTGGGCGTCGCGGGCGCTGGCGGCGCGGCCATCGATACCGCCCGCATCACTCCCGCGCGCTCCGCGGCTGCCCGATGGGCGTCGTTGCCGCACCTGACGTCACAGGAAGCGGGCGGGCTGGCCGGAGGGATTGCGGCGAGTCGGACGGGTCTGCCGTCGGTCGAGTCGCCGTGGGAGTAGTGCTGGACACCTCGATCATCGTCGCCGGTGAGCGCGGCACGCTCAGACTCGAAGCCATGCTCGCGTCGCTCGGCGAGGAGCCGGTCGCGATCGCCGCCATCACCGCCTCCGAGCTGCTGCATGGCGCGAATCGGGGGGCGGATGCCGGCCTGCGCGCGCGACGGGCGGCGTTTGCCGAGTCGGTGCTCGACCTCCTGCCGGTGCTGCCCTTTGGCCTAACTGAAGCACGGCGCCATGCGCAGCTGTGGGCTGACCTGCTGGCGGCGGGCGAGCTCATCGGGCCGCACGCGATGCTCGTCGCCGCCACGGCGATGGCCCATGGCTACGGCGTAGCGACGATGAGCGAGCGCGAGTTGGCGCGCGTGCCGGGGTTGCGCGTGGTGCCGACGGCGCCCTTCCGCACCTGAGTCGGCCTTCGCGCCTCAGGACACGCGCTGATAGATGGAAATGTGCTTGGTGCTCTCGCGCCCGAACGTTTCTTGCCCCCAATCCGCCCATCGATGCTCGAGACGCAGGCCCGCGATGCGCGCCATGAGATCCAGTTCCGACGGCCAGACATAGCGGAGCGTGACCGGATAGAGGCGGACGCCGCCCTCCGTTAGGACAATGTGCTGGCTGGTCACCCGTTGCTGCGCCAGATCCAGCAGCGACGCATCGATCCGCACTTCTCCCGTGTCGACACCGATCACGCGCATCGTCTGCCCCGACACGAAGCGCGTGAGGTCCGGCACGAACGCCTCGATCACGAAACGGCCTCCGGGAGCAAGGTGACGCGCGACCGTCTCCATACACCGGACTTGCTGCGCCTGCGTGAGGAAGGCGAAGAACGTATTGAACGCGATGAAGGCGAGCGAGAAGCGCTCGTCCAGCGCAAAATCGTCGAACGACGACAGGGTGACGGGAATCGCCGCGCCGCCGGGTTTGGCGCGAAGCTTCGCGACCATTGCCGCCGACGCATCAACGCCGTGCACCTGGACGCCCCGGCGCCGCAATGGAAGCGCAATGCGGCCTGTGCCGATGCCGAGTTCCAAGACGGGTCCAGCCTGCGCGAGGTCGGCGAGCGCGTCGATCGAGCGCTCGTCGTACGCGGCGTACCACGAGTCGTAGATGTCGGCGATGCGCTCGCCGTATGTCTCGGCGGTGTAGTCGTGCATGGAAGACGTCCAACGGTGACGCGAGGCGCTCACCGCCAATGTCGCGCGCCCCGTCCGCGAGAGCAAGGAATAGACGCGTCGCGGCGTCGGTCGCGCTGGCGATCCGCGAGGAGGAGGCGGATATTCGGTTTCACGCACCGCCGGCGTCCGAGACATGAACATTCGCGCGGGAGGCATCGCATGCGCGCAGCGTGGAAGCGAGCGACGGTCCTGGCATCGGCAGCGGCGTGTGTGGCCGCCATGTCGGTACAGTCGCAGTCGTCGAGCGCCCTGACGCTCGCCGGATATGGGTCGGTGGATTTCCCGACGTCGACGACATCAGCCGCCGCCCAACGCGAATTCTCCCGTGGTGTGCTGCTGCTGCATCTCTTTCACTACGACGAAGCGGCCGACGCCTTCCAGCGCGCCGAGCACGCCGACACGAACTTCGCCATGGCGTACTGGGGCGAAGCGATGACCTACACGCACGCCGTGTGGGATGAGCAGGACACCGCGGCCGGCCGCAAGGCGTTAGGCAAGTTCGCGCCCACCGCCGATGCGCGCGAGCGCGCCGCTCCAACCGCGCGCGAACGGGCGTACATGCGCGCCGTGGATGCGTTGTACGGCGAGGGCGCCAAGGCGGCGCGGGACACGTTGTTCTCCGAGCGCATGGCCGCCGTGGTGCGCGCGAATCCAGGCGATGACGAGGCGCGGCTCTTCTACGCGCTGTCGCTCATGGGATTGAGCCAGGGCGTGCGCAACGTGCCGACGTACGTCCGGGCGGCGTCCATCGCCGAGAGTGTGTACGCACGACATCCGAACGAGCCGGCGGCGGCGCACTACTGGATCCACGGCATGGATGATCCCGACCACGCGGCCGAGGCGCTGCCGGCCGCGCGCGCGTTGTCGCGCGTCGCCCCCGACGCGGCGCATGCGCAGCACATGACGTCGCACATCTTCATGGCGTTAGGCATGTGGGACGACGTCGTACGCGCCAACGAGAACATGATGCGGATGATGGACGCGATGGCGGCGAAGCGCGGCGTGGCGCACTTCTACTGCGGCCATGGCCAGTCGTGGCTGGCGTACGGCTACGTCGAGCAGGGACGGCTCGCCGACGCACGGCGGATGGTCGTGGGCTGCGAGCAGCAAGCGGCGCGGGCGAAGTACAAGCCGGACATGCGCGATCTCGATCCCGATCTCTCGGCGCTCGGCAGCGCCGCGATGATGTGGGCCCACTACGTGATCGACGCCGAAGCGTGGTCGGGCGGCATGATCCAGTGGACGCCCGATTTCGACAGCGCGGCGTCGCCGCGCCTGTCGTATCAGTTCGCGCGCGGGTTCGCAGCGGCGCGGCGCGGCGACGGCCGGACGGCCTCGGATGCGCGCGCGGCATTCGAGCGCGAACGTGCGCGTGTGGTGGCGCTCATCGGAGCGGAGCAGACTCCTGATCCGTCCGATGTGGAATACACGAAAGGCTTGTCGGTCCTCGGTACCGAGCTCGACGTGGTGACGAGGCTCGCGCTGCGCGACCAGTCACTCGATTCGGCGGCTGCGGTTTCGGCGCTGGCGTCGGCGGCCGCTGCCGAAGACTCGCTGGCCTACGCGTTCGGACCGCCGCCGGTGCTCAAACCATCGCACGAGCTGTTAGGCGAGTTGCTGCTCGGTCTCCGGCGCTTCGGCGATGCCGAGCGCCAGTTTCAGGCATCGCTCGCGCATCAGCCGCGGCGGGTGCTCTCGCTGCGCGGCCTCGCCGCGGCGGCCGTGGGTGCCGGCGATTCGGCGGCCGCGACGCGCGCCCGCGCTGAGCTGCGCGCCATCCAGCACGCCGGCCGTCCGGCGGCGGCGGCCGGCGCGCCGCCGGGCCTCCGTTAGGCGCGCGGCGTCAGGCCAGCTCCGTCAGGCCAGCTCCGTCAGGACGCGCGCCAGGTCGGCAGCGCTGGCGAAGCGGTCGGCAGGGTCTTTGGCGAGCAGCCGCTGCACGACGGCGGAGACTCCGGCGGGGATCTCGGCGTCCAACGACGTGGGGTTGGGCGCGGTGTCGCGCAGCACCTTGGCGATCAGCGCGACGGGCGAGCTCGCCTCGAAGGGCAGCCGGCCGGTGAGGCACTCGAAGAGCACCACGCCGGCGGCGTAGAGATCGGCCCGCTGGTCGAACGCTTCGCCGAAGAGCTGCTCCGGCGCCATGTACGACGGCGTGCCCACGAGGAGTCCCACTTCCGTTAGGCCGCTCGCCGCGGCTGCCGGCCGCGCGACGCCGAAGTCCATCACCTTGAGCACGCCCGCGGCGTCGAGCAGCAGGTTTTCGGGCTTGATGTCGCGGTGTACCACGCCTTGTTCGTGGGCGGCGGCCAGCGAGTACGCGAGCTGGCACGCGATGGCCATCGTCGGCGCGATGCCTAACCGGCCGCGCGTGTGCAGCAGCTCGCGGACGGTGATACCGTGCACGTACTCCATGGTCAGGAAGTACACGCCGTCCTGCTCGCCGATGTCGTGCGTCCGCACCACGTGCTTGCTCGAGATGCGGCGCGCGAGCCTGATCTCCCGCTTGAATCGCTCGACGCTCGCCGCGTCGCTCACCAGCTCCGAGCGCAGGATCTTGAGCGCGACCTGCTCCCCGAGCTCGCGGTCGAGCGCGCGGTACACCGCGCCCATGCCGCCGGCGCCGATCTCCTCGGCGATCTCGAAGCGGTTGGCGAACAGTTCGCCCGCGGCCAGCACAGGCGCCTCCCGTTGGGCAGTGTCGCGCGCCGTTTCGCGCACGACGCCGATCTCGCGCTTCAGCGCCTCCAGCTGCTCGCGCAGGCGCGCCTCGCGCACTTTCACCTGGTTGGCCATGCCATCGAAGACCCGGGCGAGCCGGCCCAGCTCGTCATCGCGGCGCGACACCTGCGCGAGTGCGCCGGCCTCGTAGCGGCCGGCTTCGACCGCCGTCGCGGCCTCGATCACCCGTCCGACTTCCCGCAGATACTCGAGCTCCGTGTCGCGGAGCCGCTTCTTCTCGAGGCACGCGCCGACGCGCGCGCGCAGGAGCACGGGGTCGAACGGCTTCGAGAGAAAATCCTCGGCGCCGTTCTCGATGCAGCGGACCACGCTCGACACATCGTCGAGCGCGGAAATCATGATGACGGGAATGTCGCGTGTCGACGGCCCGGACTTGAGGCGCTCCAACACGGTCAGGCCATCGAGGTCCGGCATCATGACGTCGAGCAGCACGAGGTCGAATCGCTCGTGCGCCAGCATCGCGAGCGCGGCGTGGCCGCCGGCTGCGCATGTGACGTCGTGCCCCTGCCGTCTGAGGCGGCGCTCGAGCACCGCGCGGTTGTCCTCGAGGTCGTCGACGACGAGGATGCGCGCCGAGTCGATGGCCGGCGACGGGACCGCGGCATCGAGCGCCGGGTGGTCGCCCGTGTTCGTTAGGCGCGTGCGGCCGACTTGCTGCGGCAGCTCGACGGTCAGCAAGCGTTCGGCGGAGCTGCGGATCCGGCGCACGTCGCGCTCGAACTGCGGATCCGCATCGGCGCTGGTGAGGGACGCGAGCAGCTCGCCCGTCGCAGTGACGATGCGCTGCTGCGGCTCGCGCAGGGCGCGCCGCAACGCCGCAAACTCTTCGTCCGTGATTTCGCCGCGCGACGGCGGGACCGCGGTGTTGATGCGGTCGAGGATGTCGCGGCCGGCCGTCAGCGTGCGGTCGAGCGCGTCGCGGCGCGCCGGGTCCGTGGCGTCTTCGACCAGCATCTCGCAGTAGCCGATGATCAGATTGAGCGGAGTGCGCAGCTCGTGCCGCAGCTCGGCCACCGACTCCTGCGTGGTGAGTCCGCTCACACGGGTCTCGCGAGCAGGGCTTCGATCTTGCCTAACAGACGATCGAGCTCGACCGGCTTGGTATCGTAGTCGTCGCAGCCGGCGGCCAGCGCTTTCTCGCGGTCGCCCGACATGGCGTGCGCCGTGAGGCCGATGATCGGCACGTGGTGGCCATCGGCCTCGGCCTCGCGCACGCGGCGCGTCGCCTCCCATCCATCAAGCTCGGGGAGGCTCATGTCCATGAGAATGAGATCGTGGCTGCCCGAGAGCGCCATGCGGACACCTTCGAGCCCGTCGACGGCGATCGCGACGTCGTATCCTTTGCGCTTCAACCGGCGCGACAGCATGTCGCGGTTCAGCTCGTTGTCCTCGACGAGGAGAATGGTGGGCATGTGCTATCTCGCGGGTTGCGGCACGGTGCCGGCCAGCTGGCGAACTTCGGCGAGGAGCGCGTCGGTTTGCAGCGCGCGCTTCTGCAGCACGCGCTCGACGCCGCCGTTCAAGCGATTGCGATCTTCGGCGGAGAGCGTGCGGGCGGTGATGACGACGACGGGAATCGCGCGACTGGACGGATCCTGGTGCAGTGCATCGAGGAACTCGAATCCGTCCATTTCGGGCATCATGAGGTCGAGGAGCACGAGCGCCGGGCGCGATGCGGCGATGCGATCCAACGCGATGCGCCCGTTCTCGGCCTGCACCACGGACCATCCTGCTTTCTCGAGGGTCCGCGCGTACAAGGTGCGCGTGTGCTCGTCGTCCTCGACGACGAGAATCGGACCGGCGGACTTGTTCGGCACGTGGCGCCGGACGAGCGCCGCGAGCCGTTTGCGCTCGATCGGCTTGGTGAGGTATTCCGCGGCGCCTAACGCGAAGCCCATGTTGCGGTCTTCGACGATCGTCTGGAGAATCACCGGAATGGCGGCGATGTCGGGGTCCGCCTTGAGCGCCGCGAGCACTGCCCATCCGTCCATGCCCGGCATGAGCACGTCGAGCATGATGAGCGCGGGGCGGCGTTCACGCGCCAGCCGCAGTCCGGTTTCGCCGTCGGCGGCTTCGATCACCTGGTAGCCATCGCGGACGAGCACGCGGTGCGTGATGGCGCGTGCGGCCGGGTCATCGTCGATGATCAGCACCGCCGTGCCGCGCGCTTCGGGCGCGGCCGTCGCAGGCGCGTCGCCGGCCGGCGCGGCAGGTTGTTCGCCTAACGGCGCCGATGCGTCCACGGGCAGCCGCACGGTGAACGTCGAGCCGCGTCCCGAGTCGCTTTCGACGCTCACATCGCCGCCCATGAGCTCGCAGAAGCGTCGTGTGATCGCGAGGCCGAGTCCTGTGCCGCCGTATTTGCGGCTCGTCGACGTGTCGGCTTGGGAGAAGGGCTCGAACAGCCTCCCCATCTGCTCGGGCGTCATCCCGATGCCGGTGTCGCTCACGCGCACGACCACGGCGTCACCGCGCCGCTCGGCGGCCAACGTGATGCGGCCATGCTCCGTGAATTTGGATGCGTTCGAGAGAAGATTGAGCAGCACCTGGCGCACGCGCGTCAGATCCGATCGGATCGCGCCGAGGCTGGGTGCGCACTGGACGGTCAACGTGTTGCCGCGGCGCGCGACTAACGGCTCGACCGTCGTTGCCACGTCCTTGATCGCAGTGGCCAGATCGAACGTCTCGAGGTAGAGCTCCAGTTTGCCCGCCTCGATTTTCGACAAATCGAGCACGTCGTTGATCAACGCGAGCAAGTGTCGGCCGGCAGCGCGGATTTTCTGCAGGTCGGGCACGTAGTCCGGGTGTCCACGGTCGGTCGCGTCCTCTTCCAGCATTTCGCTGTAGCCGATGATCGCGTTGAGCGGCGTGCGCAACTCGTGGCTCATGTTGGCGAGGAACTGACTCTTCGCGGTGTTGGCCGCCTCGGCTACCTGACGCGCGGCGAGCAGTTCGCTCACGTCGTGATACAACCCCATCATGCCCGTGCGAACGCCGTCGACGATCACCGGAACGGCGAGCACTTCGACGTCCACCATGGTGCCGTCTTTCCGTCGCCGCTGGCCGATGCCCTGCACGGTGCGCGACTGCGCCGCTTGCACCGTATACGACACCGCCTGGCTGCGCGTCTCCGCCGTCGTGATGAGATCATCGAGGTTTGCGCCCACGACTTCCCGTTGGGCATAGCCGTACATCTGCTCGAACGCCGGATTGCACGAGAGCACGTGGTGATTGACGTCGAGCACGACGATGGCGACCGGACAGTTGCGCACCAGCACCTCGAAGTACTCGCGCTCCCGTTGGGCGGCGGCGAACAAGCGCGCGTTTTCGAGCGCGATCGCGGCCTGCTGGCCGAACAAGGAGAGCAAGCGGCAATCGGCCTCGGCGAACGTGAGGGACGGGTCCTCGTGCCATACGTTGATCGCGCCGACGGCGCGACGTCCCATGAGCAGCGGCGAGACGACGACCGCGCGCGCGTCGATGCGCGCGTACTGCGGCGAACGCCCCGACCACGTTTGATAGTCGGGAATCATCATCTGCTCGCCGGTCTTCACGACGAGCCCCATCGCGCCCTCGTTCACTTTGAGGTGCGTTCCGCGCGAATCTTCGACCATGTTGTGATTCGCCGCGATCACGAGCTCTCCGGTTCGATCATCGTACGTCGCGAGCTCGCCGCCGGCGGCGCCGAGCAGCCTCACGGCGCGCGTGAGCACGGCATCGAGCAGGCGAGACAGCTCGAGGCTGCCGGAGAGATCGGTGATCGTGTCGAGCAGCGCTTGGCGCTCATCGGCGCGGCGTCGCTCGGCGGCGACGAGACGTCGCTGCTCCTCGACGAGGCGGAGGCGCGCGAGCGCGATGCCCGCGTGCTGCGCCGCGGCGGTGAGGATTTCGCGATCGGCGGCCCCGAACGCGTCGGGCTCGCGGCTCTCGACGACCAGCACGCCGAGCACATCGTCGCCGGCGCGGAGGGGGACGTCGATTTCGGAGCCGCTGCCCAGTCCGGGCACGTATTCCGGCTCGAGCGTGACATCCGGTGTGTACTGCACCTTGCCGTCGCGGAGCGGCCGCGCGCTCAGCCCTTGATCGGCGGGCAGGCGCATGCCGGGTGGAATGTCGTCCCAGCCGACCGATGCGCCTAACACACGCTCGCTGGAGGCGGCATCGAGGAGAAACACACCGATGAAGTCATAGCCGATGGCTTCATCGTGCAGGCCATCGACCACTGCTCGGCAGACGTCCGGCTCGGTTTGCGCGGACGCGATGGCCGCGCTAAGACGCAGCAGCGCGGACTGGCGGTGTGCCAGTCCGGCGGTGTTGCCTTCGGGGGGACGCCGTGCTTTTCGGGCTTGCGCCATGGTGGGTGGCCTCGCTCGCGATAAGCTACCGCTTTTGGCGCTGATCGCCAGGCGACACGCCATGGCACGTGCACCGGCAGTGCCGGGCGAGACGCCCGGCACTGCGACCGATCCCACATCTCGCCGTTAGTCCGTTGCGTTCCGGGTCACCAGGTATCCGCTCGGGTGCCCGTTCGCGTCGATGTAGCCGCCCACGATGTCCCCCTGCTCGTTGATGCCAACAGCCGATGTGGCCTGGGCTCCCGGGTAATCGATCGTCGTGAGCTCGCCGCCGCTCCACAAGAACCCATGCTCCTGGAAAGGCCCGACGAAACACGCGCCTGGAAGATCGCAGTAGGTGCCGACGATATCGCCTCGCGAGTTCGTTCCGCCGTCATCCAACGAGACGTTCTTCCCGTTTGGAAGCGTGAACGTCGTGAACGTGCCGCTGCGGTAGACAAACAGTCCTCCCACGCCGCTTTCCATGAAGCCGCCGACGACGGCGCCGTTTGCCTGCTCCTTGAACGCATCCGTCTCCGTCGCACCGGGCACGTCGAGGACGACGAACCCGCCATCCTGGTAGAGGAAGCCATGGAAGTCTCCGCTACCGACCGGCCGGCATGTGACGGCGGTGCAGAACCGACCGACGACATCACCGCTCTCGCTAATGCCCAACGCATTCGTGAACGTGGCGCCCGCGGGATCGAGTGACGTGAACACGCTCCCCTGCAGCACGAAGCCGTGGCGAACGGCCGGTGCCGCCGGGAGCGTGTACCAGCCCGAGATGGCTCCCGCGTCGTTGATCGATGCAGCGACCGTGAACCCCGAACCGGGATAGTCGATGGTGCTAATCGTGCCATCGGGCTCGCGCAGAAATCCGTGGGTTTTGCCGGCGCTCATATATCGGCCGACAATTTCGCCGCGCGTATTGATGTCGGTTGCCAGCGTTAGGGCCGAGCCGGGCGGGTCGAAGGAGACAAAGATTGTACCGACGCCGCGGCCGGCCTGGCCTACGGGTTCGGCCCGTTCGGGAGCGGAAACACCGGCGCCATCGGCGCAACTGCTCAGTGCCGCTGCAACTGCAGCCATGGTGAACAAGGCGGGAATCGAACGCATTGTGAGTCTCCGGTAAGGGGATGGAATGTCGCGGCCTTGCTGGCTGCGACGGCGCGCCGTAGACTCGGCACCGGCGCTCATTTTTCGCTCAGATTCTCGTCAGATCAGAGGCGGCGGCTCATTGTGTTTCGTCTCGATACATTCGGCGGCCTGAGGCTCACGTGTGACCAGCACGAGCGATCGCTGCGCCGGCGTCAGCTCGCCTTGCTCGCGCGACTCGCCGCCGCGACTGATCGAGCGGTGAGCCGCGACGAGCTCCTCGCGATGTTCTGGCCGGAGAGCGACGGCGACGGGGCGCGCCACTCGCTCGACCAACTGCTCTACGAAGCACGGCGGACCGTTGGCGCGGCATTCACGAGCGGCACCACGGCGCTGCGCCTCGACCCGGATGTGATTGCCTGCGACCTTGCCGAATGGGCTTCGGCTCTCGCCGATAAGAATCTCGAGCGAGCCGTCGCAGTGTATCGGGGACCGTTTCTCCAGGGGTTCTATCTTCAGGGAGCGCAGGGTTTCGAACGCTGGGTCGAGTCGAGGCGGACGGAGTTCGCCACACAACACCGCCGCGCTCTCGAGACCTTGGCCGGACGCGCGTCTCGTGAAGGCAGGTTCACTGACGCGGTGGAATGGTGGCGACGACTTGCCGCGGAAGACCGGTTCGGGTCGCGCACCGCGCTCGGGTTGATGCGCGCGATGGTCGATGCCGGCGATCGGGCCGGAGCGCTCGATTTCGCGCGGGTGCACGAGCAAATCGTACGGGCAGAACTGGAGTCGCCACCGGATCCTGTCGTCACGACGTACGTTGAGTCGTTGCGGGTGTCGCCGCCGCAAGCAGCGGCCGTGTCGCTCGCCGAGCATGCGTTGCCGGTGCCTGCGTCGACCGCCGCGGCGCCGGGACCGGAGGCCTCCACATCGTCAGCCGTGCCGCTGTCGACACAGCCAGGCCAGCCGAGACGAAGCTGGATGCGGTTTCGTGCCGGCGCCGCTGGGCTCGTGCTCGCGCCCATGCTCGCGCTCATGCTCGTGGCGATCCGGCATCGCGACGCGGCGGATGGGCGCCAGGGCGACGTGCCTAACGCACGGCACGACAGCGTGCAGGACAACGCGGCTCCAGGGCGACGTCACGCATCGCGGGGGACGAAGAACCTCGCCGCATACGATCTGTACGTGCATGGGAACGACCGGCTGCACCAGCGCAGCGATTCCGGCTTCATGCGTGCGATCGCGGAGTTGGAACAGGCGGTCGCCCTCGATCCGAATTATGCCGAAGCGTACGCGGCGCTCGCCCGAGCGTACGGAACCGCATCGACGTTCACGTTCTCACTCTCACCCACCGACCGCGAAAACATGCATTCGCGCGCCGTGGCTGCGGCGAGTCGCGCGATCGCGCTCGACAACTCGCTGGCTGACGCGCACGCGGAACTCGGGTATCTCTTGGGACTCGGGGGCGATCCACTGGCCGCGATCGCCGAGCTCGAGCGTTCGATCGCTCTCGACTCGACTGTCAGCGGCGTCTATGAGATGCTGGCCAAGTCGTACGAATTGGCCGATCGCCCGGATGATGCGATCGTTGCCGCAAAGCGCGCCGTCGCCACCGACTCGATGTCCGCCGCTGCCGCCGCGGAGTTAGGCGACGCGTTGTACTACGCGCGGCGTTACGACGACGCGCTCGCGCAGCTGATGAAGGTGGTGGCGCTTCGGCCGCCGCTTCGACGTACGGCGTTCTATCTCGCCGAGGTGTATCTGGTCAAACACCGATGGAAAGAGGCGATCGAAGTGATGCAGCCGGATACCTCGGACCGCGACAGCCGGGGCCTCGTCGGTTATGCGTTGGCGCGGTCCGGGCATCGACCGGACGCGAGGCGTTTGCTGGTACGGATGCTCGCGGCGAGGTCCACCGCTGCGGGGGCGATCGCGGAGGTGTACGTCGGGCTGGAACGATACGACAGCGCCTTCGTGTGGCTGGACCGGTCGTTCGATGATCACTCACTGCATCCGATGATCATGGGGCCGCTGTTCGATGACGTGCATGCCCGGCCCGAATTCAAGCGCGTTAGGCAGCGGCTGGGCCTTCCAGCCGAGTAGACGGCTGGCAGCGCCTTGATGGGCGATCAGGCGCCGCTGCGGGAGAGACCCGCGCGCACTTCTTGGAGCACGCGATCATCGCATTCGTGGGAGAGTCGCGCGCGCAGGGCGGCGAGAGCGTCCGGAGAGCCAATTCGCGCCAGCGCCCACGCCGCATGTGAGCGCACCGCAGGCTCGGAATCGGATAGTGCGCCGACGAGCGACGGCACATCCTCGGACGTTCCGACATTGCCGAGCACGATGGCGGCGTTGCGCTTCAATCCCCCCAATTTGGCTCGCTTCATCGGTGAGCCCTGGAGCACGGTCGAGTACTCCGATGGCGACATCGACAGGAACTCCCGGGCCAGCATCCGCGCATCCTTGCCCGCTATGGCTGGTCGGGGCGCGAACGCGGGTTCGAGCAGCGGTCGCGAGAACTTGCTGGAAAACGGGCAGACTTCCTGGCACACATCGCATCCGTAGAGCAGCTCGCCGATCAGCGGGCGCAGCTCGACGGGGATCTCGCCGCGATACTCGATCGTGAGGTACGAGATGCAACGCCGCGAGTCGAGCACGTGAGGTGCGGTGAAGGCCTGCGTTGGGCAGGCATCGAGGCAGCGGGTGCAGCGGCCGCAATGATCCGTCGCGAACGGTGCGTCCGGCGCCAGGTCGAGGTCGAGCAGGAGCGAGCCGATGAAGAAGTACGACCCGATCCGGGGATTGAGCAGCATCGTGTTCTTGCCTAACCAGCCGAGCCCGGCGCGGCGCGCAAGGTCGCGCTCGAGGACGGGCCCGGTGTCGACGTAGGCCTTCCCCGGGATGCGGCGTCCGAGTTCCGATTCGATCGACGCGTGGAGCGCGCGGAGCTTGTCGAGCATCACGTCGTGGTAGTCGTCGCCGCGCGCGTACCGTGCGACGGGTCCCGACGGCTCGCGCCCGCCGTAGCCGAGCCCAACAACCACGGCGCTGGTAGCGCCGGGGACGGGCAGCCGCGAGTCGCGTCGCACCTCGGCGCGCCGCTCGAGGTAGGCCATGTCGCCGGCGTAGCCGTTCGCGATCCAGTCGTCGAACGCGGCGGCGGAATCCGCGATGCCTAACGGAGCGATGCCGGCCAGGTCGAACCCCAGTCCGTAGGCCTGGGCCTTGATGCGGTGCTCCAGCCGCGGCGCGCGCGGCGTGGTCACGGCGGCGTCCCTGCCCAGCGCGCGTATCGGATGACATCCTCGACGGGCGGAATGGCGTCGTAATCGCCGTACGCCGTGTACATGCGCCACCGCACGTAGTCGCGCGCCGGCAGCGGGAGAAACGGCGGACGGCGATACCAGTCGCGACGCCTGAAACGCCACGCGACGCGCAGAAGATCGATTGCCAAGGGCGGTCGCACGATCGCGCGCGCTGCCAGTGTGATCGCAAGACGAGACCACGAACGGCGAGCGGATCGACTATCGTTTGTGGTCAGGTGTGTCTCCGGCGCAGCGAGTGGTGTCGACAACTCACGTTCAATTTCACGAGGAGCCCGTGCTCTCTCAACTGGGGTATCAAGTCGTGTCGCTGAGCGGGGCCGTCCTGGTCCTGATCGGATATGCCGCGCTGCAGCGCGGAATGCTCCACCGCGAGGATCGCTGGTTCAATCTCCTCAACTTCGTCGGCTCGGCGCTGCTGGCGTGGATCGCGATTCTCGATCGCCGCTGGGGATTCATTTTACTGGAGGTGGCGTGGGCGCTGTTGTCGGTGCCGCCGCTGCTTCGCCGGCCGAATCGACGTCCTACCTGACCTCATACGTCGCTTCGTCCGTCGAGCGCGCCGGGCGCGGACAGCCCCAGCACTCGCAAGGCGGAGGGCATCACGTCCGCGGTCCGACGGGGCGGGATGCCTAACGGGCGGTTCGTGAGCAGCGGGACCAGCATGTGCTCGCGCAGCAGTGCCCCGTGCGTGCTCACGTGCGGGATCGGCTCGTAGCGGGCTCGCAGATCCCAGCCGCGCGACGCCGACACGATCATGTCGCCGGAGCGGGGGGCGGCGGCCAGCGATGCGATCTGCACCAACGCATCCGGGTAGGCGCCGGCAAACGTCGCCTCATGGGATTCGATGGTGTCGAGCGGCGGCAGGTCGCCGAGTCCCAGCGGGTCTCCGCTCAACGGGCGATAGGTGAATCGATTCCGGTCGCGCTCGAGGAGCGCCGCACCGCGATGTCGCGCGCGAATCTCGAAACGCCGCGGCGAGTGCGGCAGGACGAGCACATCGATCGACTCTCGCTCGAGCAACGCCTCGGCGAGCGATGCCCAACGATCGCGCAGCGCGGGCCACCACGGGCGGTCACGTTGGGCGATGTCGAGATAGACGTGCGCCATCGCGTTCCCGCTCACCATCACCGCCGCGTCGGCGCGCGGCGCAACGATCCACGGATGCGCGAGCACGCGGTGGCCGGCAGCGCGAATGGCGTCCGCAAGATCGTCGTGCGATGATACCGGCGAGTGCCCGTGATCGCTCGCGATCCAGAGGTGCGTGCGGTCCCAGCGCCCGGCGCGCTCCAGATCCGTGCGCAGCGCGCCCACGAGGTCGTCCAACGCGACCACGGCGCGGTGCGCGTCAGGCGAGTCATGCCCCGATGCATGCGAGCATTTGTCCAACGCGAGCAGCGCGAGGAAGGTGACGGCCGGATTCTCTTCCTCGATGCGCCGGCGCGTGACCCGCGCCGCCAGCTCGTCGATGGTGAACCACGCGCGCGCGTCGCCGCGCCAGTGCGTGCGCGCGAGATTCCACAGCAAGCCCGCGTTGCGTCCCATCTGCGAGCGACCGCGCGCGCCGCGCGAAATCATGCTCATTGCGGTGAAGCACGACGGGGAGAGCTCGAACAGCGTGCGCGCATCCCGATCGAGATCGGCATCCATGTGACGCATTTCCGCGCCCAGATAGCTGCGACAATACGGCGGCACGCGGCATCGCGTCCGCGCCCGGTCGTACCAACGCAAGCCCGGCAGTCCAACCGCTCCTGGAAATCGGCCGGTGAGGAACGGCGCGTACGCGGGGCCCGTGACGGACGGGAACACGGTGGTGACCGTGTGCAGTCCTCCTTCTGCGCGCAGCCGTGCCAGATGGCCGAGCTCGCCGCGCGCGAAGGGCGCGTCGAAGACATCGGCGCGAGCGCCGTCGAGCAGAATCAGAACGAGCGACAACTGGAGGCGCGGTGTGTCGGTTCAACGGGCGCACAGCGTCCCTCCCGACGCGTGGATCGTCGGGCTAGCTTTGAGTTTCTCTTTCCGCGCACACATGGCCTCACGCCCCAAACCTCGAAAGAAACGCGCCGCGGTAACAACGGCATCGGGAAAGAAAGCCGATGTGAACAAGATGGCCGTGGCCGAGCAGGGATCGCGCGAGGGATTTCGCGAGCGCACGGAAGAAGGTCATCTCAAGGCGGGCAGGATACCACCATCGCAGATGGAGCGGGGTAGACAGGCGGGCGCGGTCAAGATCGTCGACGAGCGTCCGATCGACCAGTCCATTCGCGATTACATCCCGCCGCTCATCACCGAAGATGAAAAGCTGCTGCGCGTGCAAGGCGCGCGCGAGCAGTCGCGCGACTTCACGCGGACGGATCCGTGGCGCTTGCTGCGAATCATGTCCGAGTTCATCGAAGGGTTCGACACGCTCGCGGCGGTGGACAAAGCGGTCACCGTGTTCGGGTCGGCGCGTGTGGGTCCGGATGATCCGCAGTACGCGGCTGCGCAGGAGACGTCGCGACTCTTGGCCGAGGCGGGTTTCACGATCATGACCGGTGCGGGTCCGGGCATCATGGAAGCAGGGAACAAGGGCGCGCGACTCGGCCACGGGCGCTCGATCGGTTGCAACATCGAGTTGCCGTTCGAGCAGGGTGCGAATCCGTACGTCGACACGCTGATCAACTTCCGCTACTTCTTCGTGCGGAAGACGATGTTCATCAAGTATTCATCGGCATTCATCATCTTCCCCGGTGGGTTCGGCACGTTAGACGAGTTGTTCGAGGCGTTGACGCTGATCCAGACGGGCAAGATCTATCACTTTCCGGTGGTGATGTTCGGGCGGCACTACTGGGCGGGATTGATTCGCTGGCTGCACGCGCGCGTTTTGCAGGAACGGAAGATTTCGCCCGGCGATTTGGAACTGATGCTGATCACGGATGATCCGGCGGAAGCAGCGAAGGCGGTGATCGACGCGTACGAGGCGCGATCGGCCGCGCTGCGGCCGTGAGCGCTGCAGGGGTGGCGCGATCCACGTAATCGTTAGGCGGCGGCAATGGCGAAATCCAAGAAGGGCGGCGCGGCGCGCCGCGGCCCGACGGCGGCCGCGCCCAAAGCGGCGCAGAAGCGCGAGGCCGAAGAGCGCGAACGCACGCATACCGCGCACGTGGCCCGCGAGACGAGCCGGTTCCTGCGCGGACAGCGGATCAATCCGCGGCGGATCGACGGCACCGAGAGCGTCGCGCAGCTGATCGACGAGACGTTTCTCGCCTACAACGCGGGACGGTTGCGCGAGGCGGCGCAGCTCTTCGTCGAGAAGATGCTGGAGCGCGACGTGACCGTTGGGCTGACGCTCACCGGCGCGCTCACGCCGGCGGGCCTGGGCCTGGCGGCGCTGATTCCGCTCATCGAAGCCGGCTTCGTGGATTGGATCATCTCGACCGGCGCCAATCTGTATCACGACACGCACTACGGGTTGGGTCTGTCGATGCACCGCGGAAACGCGCAGGAGAGCGACGTGGTGCTGCGCGAGGAAGGCGTCGTGCGGATTTACGACATCTTCTTCGACTACGACGTGCTGCTCTCGACGGACGCGTTCTTCCGCCAGATCATGCGGAGCCCGGAGTTCCAGCGGCCGATGTCCAGCGCCGAGTTCCACTGGCTGTGCGGGCGGTACGTCCGGGAGCGCGAAGATGCGTTAGGCATTGGCCAGCGGTCACTCATTTCGGCGGCGCATGCGGCGGCCGTACCCATCTTCACGTCGTCTCCCGGCGACTCCTCGATCGGCATGAACATCGCCGCGCTCGCGCTCGAGGGCAACGCGCTGGTGATCGACCCGAACCTCGACGTGAACGAGACGGCGTCGATCGTCCTGGCCGCCAAGCGTGGCGGCGGCAAGAGCGCGGTGATGATCATGGGCGGCGGCAGTCCCAAGAACTTCATGTTGCAGACGGAGCCGCAGATCCAGGAAGTGTTAGGCATCGACGAGAAGGGCCACGACTACTTCCTGCAGGTGACCGACGCGCGCCCGGATACCGGCGGCTTGTCGGGCGCGACGCCGGCCGAGGCGGTGAGCTGGGGCAAGATCGACCCCGACCGGCTGCCGGACGCGGTCGTTTGCTACACGGATTCGACGATCGCGCTGCCCTTGCTCACCGCGTACGCGCTGGCCAAGCGAAAGCCGCGCCGGCTCAAGCGATTGTATGAGCGGCGCGGCGCCATGATGGAGGCGCTGGTGCGGGAGGCGAACGCCGCCTCGAGGCCCGCGGCGACGCGCCGTTAGGCAACGTCGGCGCGGCCGCCCCGGCGTCAGGAGCCGGACCGGGTGTCCAGCCGCAAGCGTTAGGCAATTTCGTCGCGCACGCGTGAGACGAACATGATCCGCGACATCGCGCCACGAGAGACATAGTAGGCGAGGTCCTCGCGCCCGAGGACTGCACGCGCGATGGCCCGGTTGGACCAGCCTTGTTCGATACGTCGCTCGATCGCGTCGATCATCTGCTCGAGCCAGTCCGCTTTGGCGAGCAAGGCCGATACGGGATCGCGCACGAGGCCGCGGTGCGCATCGAAGTAGCGGCGCGGACGGAGCGATGCGGCGTGGCGCAGGCTGCGCACGAGCTCGCGCGGGCGTTCGTCCGAATGAGCGGCACGCACTTTGACGCCGAGGAAGAGATCGCCGCCGAACATGGTTTCGCGCTCGGCGTCCCAGACGACGTGATGGTCTGCCGCATGCCCGGGCGTCGGCACGAGACGCAGGGCATCACTCGCAAATCGCACGATCGGGGTGCGCAACGCCGGCGGATTGCCCCAGATGATGCGGCGGTGCAGTCCGAGGTGCTCTGGATTCCGGAGCAGTGCCAGCGTGCCATCGGATGCGCCGATCGGTATCCGCATACGCGCGGCCAATTCGACGTTTCCGCCGTGATCCTCGTGGTGATGGGTAATGAGAATGGCGTCCGGACGCGCACGCGCCAGATACTGCGCGACCGCTCGAGCGACCAACGGAAAGCCGAGGTCGATCATCACGCCGCGCACCAGGTAGGCGCTGACGTCGTAGCCGATGGACCGGCCTGGCAAGCTCGACATGCACACCTGCGTCACGTCGGCGTGTGACTCGATTCGGAGCGTCACTGGAACGTGATTCGCGTCGAAGATTTCATGGGCCAATTTGTGCGGAGTTCGTGCCTCGCTTCAGGGTAGACACCGCCCCGTTTGTCGTCTACTATGAGACATGAGCCTTCTCTCTGGAGCACCAGCGCGTGGATTCGCGGCGGCGGCGCGGTCGCGCGTGCGGCGTGGACCGGCGCGGACCGTTTCGTAGAGAGAGGGACCCTGGCACGCTCGCCCGCAATCGCCCGGCCCCCTTTCCGGAGGCCGGGCGCTCCACTTTTTGCGCCGTGATGAATCGATGATCGAGGAACTGAAGCAGAAGCTGCAAGGCGAGGTCGACCGGCTGCAGCACGAGCTGAACGTCGTGCTGCCGCAGGAAATCCGCAAAGCCGTGGAGCTGGGCGACCTGCGCGAGAACAGCGAGTACAAGGCGGCGCTGGAGCGGCAGCAGTTCGTGCAGGCTCGGTTAGGCCACTTGCGTCAACGGCTCAGCAAGTTGTCGCAGATCGACATCGCGCAGATCCCGACGGATCGCGTGGGCCTCGGCTCGCGCGTCACCGTGAAGGACGTGAAGAGCGGGACGCTCGAGGTGTACTATCTGGTCTTCGGCGACGCGGTCGAGTTCGAGGACGGTCACGTGACAATGGCGTCGCCGATCGGTCGCGCGTTAGTCGGCAAGGCCGTCGGCGAGGTGGCGATGCTCAGGCTGCCGGCCATGACGCGTCAACTGGAGATCATCGAGCTGCTCACGATTCACGCGCAGGCGTAGCCGCGCCCGCGGGCGGCCCGAGCACGAGCGCCGCATCGCGCACATACTCCGCGACATCGGCGGCCGACCAGCCGTATGCCGGGGCGATGGTGTCCGCCAGCGCGGCGCCGTGATCGGCCAGCTGCCACGCGAGCGGTGCGCGTCGCATCAGCACATCGCCTAACGAAAGCGCCATCTCGCGCGCGACGGCCCAGGACACCTCGGCACGGATGTACGGCAGCGGCGGAACGAGCGGAACGGCGAGCGCGCCATCCGCTTCGGCGAGCGACCAGACGCCGGCCCACTCGCCGCCGTAGCGGTGTACGAGATGCGCGGCGAGCGCGCGAGATCCCGTCCGCTTAGCGGCCTGCTCGAGCTGCGCGTCGATGGTCGCGGCGCCGCCCGGCAAGGCGACGGATCCGGTGGGCGCCTCGCTCACGCGCTGGCCGAGCGACCGTTGGACGGCATTGACCGTGTCGCGGGCCATCACGCGATACGTGGTCAACTTTCCGCCGGACACGGTGATGAGACCGGGCGCCGTCGTCGTGACCGCATGCTCGCGAGACAGCGCGTCGGGCTGACGCGCGTCTCCGCCGACGAGCGGTCTGATGCCGGCCCAGGCGGCGATGACGTCGTCTGGCGTCAGGCACGCAGCGGGGAAGTACGCATCTACCGACCGAAGGAGATACGCGACATCCGTCGGAGTGGCGCACACTGCCTCCGGGTCGCCATCGTAATCGGTGTCGGTGGTGCCGACGATGGTCGTCGCACCGGACGGGAGCACGAAGAACACGCGTCCGTCGATCGGCGACAGCAGCGTGAGCGCGCCGGCATTGCCGACGCGCTCGGCCGGAAGCGCCAGGTGCACGCCTTTGGTGCCGCGCACCGACGCCGTTGCGTTAGGCTGCGCGAATCGGCGGATGGTGTCGCTCCAGGGGCCCGTGGCGTTCACGACGCAGCGTGCGGCGATGTCGAACGATTGGTTTCCGATGATGTCGTGCGCACGCGCACCGCGCACGGCGTGGGCCTCGAGGAGGAGGCCGTCGGCGCGGACGCGAGTAACGACGACGGCGCCGGCATCGTGGGCGGCGCGCGCATTGAGGAGGGTGAGACGAGCATCGTCCGTGGCCGCATCGAAGTAGGTAGCGCCGCCGCGCAGCCCGGGGCGGCGGAGCGCAGGCTCGAGCGTCGAGACCGCCGCCGCGTCGAGCGCATGGTGCGGCGCCACGTTGCGAAACAGCGCGAGCGCATCGTAGAGCGTGAGCGCCGCGCGCAGCTTCCACGTTGGAATGCGTGCGCCGTCGAACACCGGCCACAAGAACTGCAGCGGCCGCACGATGTGCGGCGCGATCCGCATGAGCGTGCGCCGCTCCTGGCTCGCCTCGAACACGAGATGCAACTGTCCATTCTCGAGATAGCGGAGGCCGCCGTGCACGAGCCGCGACGAACGGCTCGACGTTCCGCTCGCGAAATCGGATTGCTCGACGAGCGCCACGCGCAGCCCCCGCATGGCGGCGTCGCGGGCGACCCCGGCGCCGACGATGCCGCCGCCGATCACGAGCACGTCGAACGCCTCCCGCGCCAGTGCCTCGATGAACGCGGGCCGGTTGGCGGCGCCGAATTCGGGTCGCGCTGCTGTCGTCACCGGGCGCGCCGCGTCATGGCAGCATGAGCGATCGCGAGACGTGGGACGCGCGCCATCGTGCGGCTCTCGGGACGCCGCTCGGTGCTCCATCGGCATGGGTGATGTCGCGTGCGCTGTCGCTGAGCGCACATGACACGATCGTCGATCTGGCTGCCGGACGAGGCCGTCATGCCGTGCCGCTGGCGCGCGCCGGGCATCGCGTGGTGGCCATCGACATCGTCGCGGCCGCACTCGCCGATGCGCGCGCGGCGGCACCGATGGACGCGATTGCCGCCGACGCATCGCGACTGCCGCTTCGAAGCGGCAGCATCGATGCGATCGTGTGCGTCAATTTTCTGGATCGCACCCTGTTTCCCTCGCTGGCATCGCTGTTGCGACCCGGCGGCGCCGCGATCGTCGAGACGTTCACCGTTGCGCAACGGGCGTTGGGCAGGGGACCGAGCAGCGACGCGTTCCTCTTGCAGAGCGACGAGCTGCCGGCGCTTCTGGCGCCGTTGGTGATTTTGGAAAATCGTGAGGGCCTGGTGCGCGATGCCGCGGGTGAGCGATACGTGGCGCAGGTCATGGCGATGAAGGAGGGTGTGTCGCGGCGATGAGTGCAAGAACGATACGGGTCCGCGCGCGGGGGGCGCGAGGGCTCGGGACGTCATGCCGAATGGCGTCCGGCAACTCGCAGGTCTAAGTTTCCGCCATGGAAAGCTATGGACGCAACGGCCGGCGGGTGGCGCTCGTGGCCGGTTTGCGTACCCCGTTCGCCAAGGCGGGAACGATTCTCAAGCCGATGAGCGCGCAGGACCTCGGCCGCGCCGTGGTCGCAGAGCTACTCGAGCGCACGACGCTCGATCCGGGCGAAATCGACATCATTGTGTTCGGCACCGTCGTGCCATCGGTGCTCGCGCCGAACATCGCGCGCGAGGTGGCGCTGCTGCCCATGATGCCCAAAGACATCCCGGCGTTTACGGTGAGTCGGGCGTGTGCTTCGGCGAACCAGGCGATCACCGACGCGGCGGACCAGATCGTGCTCGGCCACGCCGACGTAGCGATTGCGGGGGGTGCCGAGTCGTTGTCGAACGTGCCGATACTGCATTCGCGCCGGTTTGCGGATGTGCTCGTGCGCGCGAGTAAGGCGAAGTCGTTGGGCGCGCGGGTGAGCGCGTTCTCGCACGTGCGTCCGCGGGACCTGGTGCCGGTGACCCCGGCGATCGCCGAGCCATCGACGGGCGAGACGATGGGGCAGTCGGCGGAGAAGATGGCCAAGCTCAACCACATTCCTCGCGAGGAACAGGACCAGTTCGCGCTGCGGTCGCACCGGCTGGCGGCGGCGGGGACGCAGGACGGTCGCCTAACGTCGGAGATCATGCCGTTGTTCGTGTCGCCATCGTACGAGGCGTGGGCGACGACCGACAACGGCGTGCGGACGGACACGAGTCTGGAGCAGTTGGCGGCGCTCAAACCGGTGTTCGACCGGCGCTACGGCTCGGTGACGGCCGGCAATTCGTCGCCGCTCACCGACGGCGGCGCGGCCGTGATTCTCATGAGCGAGGAGAAGGCTCGTTCGTTAGGCATGCAGCCGATCGCGTACCTTCGATCGTACGCGTACGCGGCGCTGGACCCGGGCGAGCAGTTGTTGCAGGCGCCGGTGTTTGCGGCTCCGAAAGCGCTCGAGCGCGCCGGCCTCACGCTGGCCAACATCGACCTGGTCGAGATGCACGAGGCGTTCGCGGCCCAGGTGTTGTCCAACCTGCAAGGATTCGAGAGCAGGGCGTGGGCGGCGCGCGCGGGCCTGTCGCAGCCGATGGGTGAAGTGGACCGGTCGCGTCTCAACGTCATGGGCGGCTCGATCGCCATCGGCCACCCCTTCGGCGCCACCGGGGCGCGCATCACGACGACGCTGGCGCACGAGCTCAAGCGGCGCGGCGGCCAGTTCGGCCTCATGACCGTGTGCGCGGCTGGCGGAATGGGCTTCGCGATGGTGTTGGAGAACGCCGCGTGAGCGCCGCGACGGACCCGGTGCAAGCGGCGTCCGCGCTCGCGGTCGACATCCAGAACGGTATCGCGGTCGCAACGCTCGACGTGCCCGACGCGTCGGTGAACGTGCTCGACGCGCAGGTGGTGGCGGAGTTTGCGTCGTTCCTCGACCGTGTCGACCGCGACGCTGCGGTTCGCGCGGTGGTGTTGATGTCCGGGAAGCCCGAGAATTTCATCGCCGGCGCCGACATCGAGCAGTTCAACGCCTTGCGCACCGCGCACGACGGGGAAGAGCTGAGTCGTCGCGGGCAAGCACTGATGAGCCGGCTGGAGCACTTGCGCGTGCCGGTGGTGGCGGCGATTCACGGCGCCTGCCTGGGCGGCGGACTGGAAGCGGCGATCGCCTGCTCGTATCGCATCGTGACGGACCATCCGAAGAGCGTGCTCGCGGCGCCGGAGGTGCAGCTCGGCATCTTCCCGGGCGCGGGCGGCACGCAGCGCCTGCCGCGTTTGATCGGCTTGCGCGCGGCGCTGGACCTGATGCTCACCGGGCGCAACGTGCGGGCGCGCAAGGCGCTGCAGTTAGGCTTGGTGGACGAGATGGTGCACCCGTCCATCCTGCGCGAGATCGCGGTGGATCGGGCGCGGCAGCTGGCCGACGGCACGCTGGCGCGGTCGCGCGGCCGGGCGTCGCGCGGGGTGGCGGGCGTGCTGCTCGAGGACAACCCGTTAGGCAGGCGTCTCATCTTTTCGCGGGCGCGCGCCGGCGCGCTCGCCAAGACGATGGGCAACTATCCGGCGCCGATCGCCGCCATCGACGCCGTGCGCGCCGGCTACGAACTGGGCCGCGACGGCGGGTACGCCGAGGAAGCGCGCCTGTTCGGCGAGATGGCGGTGTCCGAGGTCTCGCGCCAGCTGGTGTATCTGTTCTTCGCGACCACGGCGCTCAAGAAGGATTCGGGGACCGCGGTGGCCGCGGCGCCGCTGCCCGTGCGCAAGTTAGGCATCTTGGGCGCGGGGTTCATGGGCGCGGGCATCGCCTCGGTGGCCGCCATGCAGGGCGTGATCGTCCGGCTCAAGGACGCGGAATACGGGCGCGTCGCCAAAGGCCTCGCGGCGGTGAGCGCCGTGATCGGCGAGCGCGTGCAGAAAAAACAGATCACGCGGCGTCAGTTCGAGGACCAGATGTCGCTCGTCGGCGGGACCACCGACTACGCCGGATTCTCGAGCTGCGACCTGGTGATCGAAGCCGTGTTCGAGGACATCGATCTCAAGCAGCGCGTATTGCAGGAAGCCGAGCAGGTGATGCCGAGCGACGCGATTTACGCATCCAACACGAGCACGATCCCGATTTCGCGCATCGCGGAAGTGTCGAAGCGGCCCGAGCAAGTGCTCGGCATGCACTTCTTCTCGCCGGTGCACAAGATGCCGCTCCTCGAGGTGATCGTGACGCCTCGTACGACGGCCGTGGCAACATCCACCGCCGTCGCGTTCGGCAAGAAGCTCGGCAAGCACGTGATCGTGGTGAACGACGGGCCGGGCTTCTACACCACGCGCACGTTGGCGGCGTTTCTCAACGAAGCGGGCTACCTGTTGGACGAGGGTGTGTCGATCGAAGCACTGGATCGCGCGCTGATCGACTTCGGCTTTCCCGTTGGGCCGATCACGCTCATGGACGAGGTCGGCCTCGACGTGGGCGCCAAGGTGGCCACGGTGCTGCGCGATGCGTTCGGCGACCGGCTCACGCCATCGCAGTCGTTGTCGCGCGTCGTCGCATCGGGGCGGTTGGGCAGAAAAGGCGGAAGCGGGTTCTATCGCTACGACGCGCCGGGCGGCAAGAAGACCGGTGTGGATGACACCATCTACACGCTGCTGCCCACGGGAGCGAATCGAACGGAGATTCCTGTGCTCGAGATGCAACAGCGATGCGTGCTCGCCATGGTGAACGAAGCGGCGCGGTGCCTCGAGGAGGGAATTCTTCGCTCGGCGCGGGATGGCGATGTCGGCGCCGTGTTCGGCATCGGCTTCCCGCCGTTCCGCGGCGGGCCCTTCCGATACGTGGATTCGGTCGGGCTCGCGCACATCGTGCGTCAGCTGGAGGTGTATCATGGCCGGTTCGCGCCGCGCTTCGAGCCGGCTCGCATTCTGCACGACCGGGCGGCGCAAGGCGGCGGACGCTGGCTCGATTGACTGGATGGCGGTGAACGCGAGGGCTAGCTTATGCGCCGCCGCGCGTCTGTAAGGCATTCATCGGCCGAGTCGCATTCTCCGTCCCCGATCATCAGACGACATGCTGCGTCGAACTTTCCTCTATCTGTCCAACCAACCTCGGCTGTTCCACTTCGTGCGTCACAACGGCATGGCGAAGAAATTCGCGTCGCGGTTCGTTGCCGGGGAAACGCTGGACACGGCGCTGGCAGCCGTGCGCCAGCTCAATGCCCGGAAGATTCGCGCGTCGCTCGATTTGTTAGGCGAGAGCGTGACCAACGAAGCGGAGGCGCGCGCGGCGAGCCGGTCGTACCTGCAGATGCTCGACCGGATCAATCAGGCTGGAGTCGATGCGAACGTGTCGGTGAAGCTCACGCAGATGGGACTCGACATCAGCGAAGAGCTGTGCGTCGACATCATGCAGCAGATTCTCGAGCGTGCACGCAGCTACCGCACGTTCGTGCGGTTGGACATGGAGGGCAGCGACTACACCGATCGCACGCTCCGATTGTTCGAGGACCGGTTGTATCCGAGCTTCGCGGAGAACGTCGGCATCGTGTTGCAGAGCTATCTCTACCGCACGCAGGCGGACGTGGAGCGGGCGATCCAGCTCAAGTGCCGCGTGCGGTTGTGCAAGGGCGCGTACAATGAGCCGGCGACGGTCGCGTTTCCGGAGAAGCGCGACGTCGATGCGAATTACGTGAAGTGCATGCAGCAGCTCCTGCTGAACGGCAACTATCCGGGCATTGCCACGCATGATCCGGCGATCCTGGCGCAGGCCAAGCGATTCGTGCGCGCGCAGAGCATCCCGCCGGAGCGCTTCGAATTCCAGATGCTGTACGGCGTTAGGCGAGACCTGCAGGATCAGATCGTGCGCGACGGGTTCAATATGCGGGTGTACGTGCCGTTCGGCACACAGTGGTATCCGTATTTGATGCGCCGGCTCGCGGAGCGTCCGGCGAATGTCGCGTTCATCACGGGCAACATGGTTCGCGAGCTCCTCGCGGGCCGGCACTGATGCATTGGCCGGCGCGGATGCGTCGTGGGTAGGTTTCTTCCACCCGATCACTCGAAAGGCGACGAGCGGACGCTCGGCGGCTACACGGCGGTGCACGCGCGGCCGCCTGCATTCGAAGGACGCGATGGCCGCTCGTACAGTGTGTCGATCGAGACGGACGCGACCGGCGATGCGGCGGCGCCCGTTGGTGCGTATCTCTTGTTTGTGCAGTGGAGTCCGGGCGAGCCCCGGGTGAGCGGCCATCTGGAAACGGACTTTCTGGAGCGGGCCGCGACGGAGGACGAGGCGCGCGAGCGCGTCGGCGCGCTGCCGCTCGAGCGGGTGCGCGAGATGCTCGACGCGTTGATCGCCGAACGGGCGCCTAACGCAGATCGCCCCTGGTGGGACGTGATGCGTGATGAGGACGGCGCGTGAGCGCGCCGGTACCAGCGTGAAGGCGGTCGTGCTCCGCGGATCGGGGGGCGTCTGGCGGGTGCGCGACGCCGCGGGTGCGGAGCACGAGGTCTCGCTCCGCGGCCGGGTCAAGCAGCGGGCCTCGTCAAAGCTCGTGGTGGGCGACGAGGTCGATCTCGAGCGCGACGCGCGGGACGGCACCTGGGCCATCGCCGAGATTCTGCCGCGCCGCTCGCGGCTGGCGCGGCGCGCACCGGGGGGTGCGCACGGGGAGCGCGTGGTCGCGGCCAACGTGGATCAGATGGTGGTCGTGTTCGCGGCGGCGCATCCGACGCCTAACGCACGGATGCTGGACCGGTTCCTCGTCATCGCTGCGGCCAACGACGTGCCGGCGCGGATCGTGATCAACAAGCGCGACCTCGCTCCGGACGATGCGCGCGATGTCTTCTCGCCGTATGCCGCCGCGGGATACCCGGTGCACGAGACGAGCGTGTCCACCGGGCAGGGCCTCGGAGCGCTCCGCGATGTGTTGAGCGGCCGGGTGTCTGCGCTCACGGGTCCTTCGGGCGTGGGGAAATCGTCGCTGCTCAACGCGATGTATCCGGGACTGGCGCTCCGCGTGGGCGAGATCAGCCGATCGGTGGACAAGGGGAGGCACACGACGGTCGGCGTCACGATGCATCCGCTGCCGGACGGCGGCTACGTCATGGACACGCCCGGGCTGCGCGAAGTGGGCGTATGGAACGTGGCGCCGTACGAGCTGGATCGGTGCTTTCCCGAGTTCCGGCGGTTCATCGCCGAGTGCCGGTTTCGCGACTGCAGGCATCACGACGAGCCGGGGTGCGCGGTCCGCGCCGCGGTGGAGGCGGGCGGCGTCGCCATCCAGCGCTATGACAGCTTTCGCCGATTGATGGTCGAGCTCGAGGCGGCGCCGCCTAACCGATGATCGCTCTCCGATAATGGATCGCAGCCGTCCGCTCCACTTCCGTGAGGCGCTGCTCTCGCGTTTGGGCACGCCGTGGGCACGGGTGGTGACGCTGTTCGCGCGCGCCGATTGGGACGAGGGCGCCTTGCTGATGGGCTTCGCGCTGCTCATCGGCGTCGGCGCGGGGTTAGGCGTCGTCGGCTTCTACCATTTGATCGATGCCGCGTACGATCTCTTCATCACCATGGTCGGGACGCGGTTGCACATCACGACGCACGTGGCGTATCGGCCGGCGCTCACGGCGCTGGGGCTGTGGGCGGCGTGGGCGCTCGTACGCCGCATTCCGGACGGACAGAACGTCGCCGACGTACAACTGGCCGTCGCGAAACGCGGCGGTGTGCTGGGGTGGCGGGACATCCTGGTCCGCACGCTGGCGTCGGCGGTGACGTTGGGATCGGGCGGCTCGGCCGGAAGCGAAGGCCCGACGGCTGTGTTAGGCGCCGGCATTGGTTCGATCATCGGCCAGGGGCTGCGATTCGAGCAGCGGCGCCTGAAGATTCTCGTCGGCTGCGGCGCCGGCGCCGGGATTGCGGCGGCATTCAACGCGCCATTCGCCGGCGCGTTTTTCGCGCTCGAGGAAGTACTCGGGTCATTCTCCATCGGGGCATTCAGCCCCGTGGTCATCGCGAGCGTCGCCGGCGCGCTCACCGTGCGGCCGTTCCTCGGCTCGCATCCGGCATTTCACATTCCGGCTTACGGCACGATCCGTCCGGCGGCAATCTTCGTCTTTTATCCGCTGTTGGGCATCGTGTGCGGCCTCTGGTCCGCGTTCTATACGCGGACCTTTTTTGCGACGGCGACGGCATTCTCGAGGGCGCGGGGCCCGCGGTGGTTGCGGCCCGTGGTCGGCGGCCTGATCGTCGGGCTCATCGTCTATGCCTCCGGCGGACTGCTCGTCGGCAACGGACACCTTGCGATTCCGACGCCCATTTTCGGCGGCATCGCGTGGTATTTCCTGTTAGGCATCGCGCTCGCCAAATCGGTGGCCACCGCCGTCACGCTCGGCTCCGGCGGATCGGGCGGCGTCTTCACCCCCACGTTGTTCATCGGCGCAGCGTTGGGCGGCGCCATGGGACGCATCGGCTATCTGAGCTTCCCCAACTTCGGGCTCCATCCGCAGGCGTGGGCGCTCGTGGGGATGGCTGGATTGGTGGCCGGCGCGAACCGCGCGCCCATCACCGCCATCTTCATGGTGTTCGAGATGACGAACGATTACCAGCTCGTGCCGCCGTTGATGCTGGTGTCGGTCATCGCGTTCGCCGTCGCCCGCAAGGCCGCGCCTTACGGACTATATGATGGATGGCTCGAGCGCCGCGGCGAGCATCTCGCACACGGCGCCGACCGCGCGCTGATGGATCGCATTCGCACGGCGGAGGCCCTGGATACGCATCCGATTGTCGTGCGCCCATCGGACACGCTGGCCGACGTGATTGCCGCGGCCGGACGCACGCGGTATCCGACGCTGCCGGTGGTCGACGTCGATGATGTGCTGCTCGGCGTGATCACGTACGATGGACTGCGGCAGGCGATGCTGGATCGCGGCGTGCTGGCCGGCGTCGTGCTCGCGGCCGACCTCGCCGCTCCGACCGAGGTGGTATTGCCATCCGATTCGCTCGCCGTCGCGCTGCGAAAGATGAATGCCCGCGCGATCGAGGTCATTCCGGTCGTGATGAGTGAATCGCATCCGCGGATCGTCGGCATCTTGAGCCGGGCGGATGTGCTCGCCGCGTACGAACGGCAGCTCATGCACGAAGTCTGACCGCCCGGCCGAGGTTCGCAATCGCCGGCTAATACAGGGCCGGTCGGGCGGCGGCCGCCGGGTACGGGTCGGGCCGGCGCACCACGCAACCCTTCTCGCGCGGGTCGTGTCCCAAGGACAAGTCACTGCGTGGGATCGCGTTCGCCCACGACTGTTTGCGACCGAGGTTCGGTGGACGAAGCGGATCTCCTAACCAGAGCCCGAGCCGGCGATCCCGCGGCCGAGCGCGCGCTGTACGACGCGCACGTCGACCGTGTCTATCGGCTCGCGTACCGGTTGGCGGGGAGCGACGATCTCGCGCAGGACTTCACGCAGGAGACGTTCATCCGCGCGTTCGCCCGGTTAGGCGACTTTCGCGGCGACTCCAGTTTCGGGACGTGGCTGCACACGATCGCGCTGTCCGTCTCGATGAATGGACTGCGGAAGGTGAAGCGGTTCCGGACCCGCGAGGCCGATCTGGATGAAGCGCGGAACCACGGGTGGACGGCCAGGCGGTCGGAGCCGGACCTCAAGCAGCGGCTGGCGGCGGCGATCGATGCGCTGGCGCCGGGGTTTCGCGCGGTGTTCGTGATGCACGACGTGGAAGGATACACGCACGAGGAGATCGGTACTGCGTTAGGCATACAGCCGGGGACGTCCAAGGCGCAGCTTTCACGGGCGCGCGCCAGGCTGCGCGAGATGCTCTCGGATTTTGCCGGAGAATGGACCGCATGAGCGACGACAAGTTCGACGAATTCCTGCAGCGTGCGGCGCGCTCGTATCACGAGCCCCCGCCGGCGCCGCGCGAGGCGATGTGGGCCCGCATCGACGCCGAGCGCCGGGTGCGCCGGCTGGCGCCGGTGTCGCCGCGGCGGCGGTGGTGGCTCGGCGCCACGGCGCTGGCCGCCACGCTTCTGTTAGGCATCGCGTTGGGCACCTGGATCGCGGGCCGGAGGGGCGCGCCGGGCGGCGCGCCGGCGGCCATCGCGCTGGGGCCGGCTGCGTCGCCGGCGGCGCCGGTGCCGGCCGCACCGCTCGGACCGGCGCCCGCGCCGCACGCGGCGAACGCCCGCAGGGCGCCGGCATCGGGCGGACCCGCATCGGTGACCTTCGACGCGGCGGCCGCCGATCACCTCGGCCGCGCCGAAGCGTTGCTCACCACGTTCAACACGGAGTCCGCGCACGGCGACCTCGACCCGCAGATCGGTGCATGGGCCGGCGATCTCCTCACGACGACGCGGCTCCTGCTCGATTCCCCGCGGGCGCGCGATCCACGCACGCGCACGCTGCTGAGCGATCTGGAAGTGGTGCTCGCACAGATCGCCCAACTCACGTCCCAACCGGATTCGCAACGCGATGAGCTCGAGATCATCGAACAAGCGGTCCGCAGCCAAAACATGATGACCCGACTTCGCGACGCGACGCCCCCCGGGAATGTCGTCGTCACGACTGGCTCCTGAGGAGAATCTCGATGCCGACCTTCTTGATGGTGTTGTCGTTCGTCCTGCTGATGGGCGCGCCGCGCCAACCGGCGTCAGCGCCTAACGCGAAACCGGCGCCGGCGCCGGAACGGTTCGCGACGCAGGCGCCGGCGGCGATGTTCCCCGGCGACTCCGCCGACTCGCTCTACCGGGTCGCGCGGAAGGCCATGAACGACGGCGACTATCGCCGGGCCGCCGCGGTCTTCCGCCGGATCGCCGAGGCGTATCCGTCGTCGCGCTACGCGGGCGACGCGCTCTACTGGCAGGCGTTCTCGCTCTACCGCCGCGGCGGATCCGGCGATCTCCGCGCGGCACTCGATGCGCTCGCTGCCCAACGATCCAGGTATCCCGCCGCCGCCACACACGGCGACGCGGCTGCGCTCACGGCGCGGATCAATGGGGTGCTGGCGCAGCACGGCGATCCCAACGCGGGCCAGGAAGTGGCGCGGCAGGCGGACAGCGCCGCGCACGGCTGCCCGAACGAAGACGATGACATGCGCGTGGCGGCGCTCAACGCGCTGATGCAGATGGATGCGCAGGAGGCGCTGCCCGTGCTGCGCAAAGTGCTCGCCCGGCGGGACGCGTGCTCGGAAGCGCTGCGGAAAAAGGCGGTGTTCATCGTCGCGCAGAAGCAGGACGACCAGAGCGCGGACATTCTGTTAGGCGTAGCGCGCGGCGATCCGTCGTCGGACGTGCGCCAGAGCGCCGTGTTCTGGCTCGGCCAGGTGTCGGGCGACCGGTCCGTGTCGCTGCTCGACTCGATTCTCACGTCGACCAAGGACGAGGATCTGCAGGACAAGGCGATCTTCGCGCTGTCGCAGCACAGCGGCGAGCGCGCGGGCAAGATTCTGCGCGATGTCATCACGTCGCCATCCACGTCGGAAGACGTGAAGTCGCGCGCGATTTTCGCTCTGGGCCACTATCGCGCCAACGCGAGCGACTTCGCCTACCTGCGCGACGTCTTCCCGACGCTTCACAGCGCGGACCTCGAGGCACAGGTCATTCAGTCGATCGCGCAGAGCGACGATCCGGACAACCGGCGCTGGCTGATCAACGTCGCGGATGATCCGCACCAGGACATCGAAGTCCGTAAGAAGGCGCTGTTCTGGGCCGGACAGGGTGGCGTGCCCATCGCCGATCTGTCGGCGATGTACGACCGCATGACCGACGAGCCGCTCAAGGAGCAGGTGATTTTCGTGCTGTCGCAGCGCGATGAACGTGAAGCGACCGACAAGCTGATCGACATCGCGCGCCACGACCGCAACGTCGAGCTGCGCAAGAAGGCCATCTTCTGGTTAGGCCAACGCGATGATCCGCGCGTCCGCAAACTTCTCGAGGAGCTGATCAACAATGATTCCATTTGATCGGGTGACGCGCGCGGCCTGGGTCGGGGCGGCCGCACTCGTGCTGCTCGGCGTGCCGACGGCGCGTGCGCAGTCCATCGCCGACCGGCTCCGTGGCGCATCGGGCGATGTGGAGATCCGGTTCGCATCCCGCCCGGGAGTGTGCGGCGACGGGGAAGGGTCGATGTCCTTCCGCCGCCCGGAGCGATCCGATGACCGCACCGACTGGAATTGCGAGCCGGGGCCGGTGCGTGTGCGCCTCACGGTGCACGATGGGTCGGTGCAGGCCATCCATACGCTCGTCGGGACGCGGCACCGGCCGATCCAGGGCCTAACGGACCTCGGCGCCGTCGGCGACCGTGATGCGGTCCAGTACTTTCTGTCGCTCGCCCGCACCGCCGACGTGCCCGTGGCGCGTGAAGCCGTGACGCCGGCGGCGCTCGCGGATTCGAGCACGGTCGCCCCCGAGCTGCTGGCGTTGGCGAACGAGCGCGCTCGGCCGATCGAAGTGCGGAAAAGCGCGCTGTTCTGGGCCGGCGAGGTGGACGAAGGCAACGTGAGCGCCGCGGTACAGCGCATCGCCGGCGATTCCACCGACGACCGGCGGCTGCGCGAGCAGGCGGTCTTCGTCCTGTCGCAGCTGCCGGATGGCGCCGGCATCCCGGCCCTCATCCGGGTCGCCCGGTCGAGCGCCGAGCCCTGGCTGGCGGCCAAGGCGACGTTCTGGTTAGGCCAGAGCGACGATCCCCGGGCGAGCCAGACGCTGCGCGAGCTGGTGACCAACGGCGACGTCCCGGACGAGGTGAAAGGCCAGGCGGTGTTCGTCCTCGGCCAGCACGACGCGCCGGAGGATCAGGCCTTTCTGCGACGCCAGTTCGATTCGTTAGGCAGCACCAAGCTGCAGGACCGCGTGCTCATGGGGGTGGCGCAGCACGGCGGCGCGGACGCCAAGGCCTGGTTGTCCGGCATTGTCACGGACAGCGCGCGGCCCGTGGACCTGCGCAAACGCGCGTTGTTCTGGGCAGGACAGAGCGACGCGCTCACGACCTCCGAGCTCAGCGCCCTGTACGATCGGCTGCAGGGCGATGCCATGCGGCGCCAGGTGATTTTCGTGCTGTCCCAGCGCGACGATTCCCTGGCGACCGACGCGCTCATGCGCATCGCGCGCTCGGATCCCGATCACGACCTGCGCAAGCAGGCGATGTTCTGGTTAGGCCAGAAGAACGATCCGCGCGTGGCCAAGTTCCTGACCGACATCCTCGAGCACTGAGGCGCCCCATGCGGTATCGACACATGCTGGCCGCGGCTGCCGCGGTGGCGTTAGGCGCCGGGCACGCGCCGGCGCAATCGATCGCGCAGCGGGTGAGCGGCGCCGGAGACGGGCTCATCCAACTTCGATTCGCCTCGCGACCCGGCGTGTGCGGCGACGGACGCGGCATGATCGCCGGCGGCGACCGCATGATGCTCGGCGACGGCGGGTGGTCCGACGGCAGTGGCGGCTGGCGCCGCCGATGTCAGCCGGGCCCGGTGCGTGTGGTGCTCAAAAAGACGAACGGCGCCATCGAACGGGTGAGCAGCTTCATCGGCGGCAACGATAGCAGTGCCGGCGTCCACGACCTCGGTACCGTCTCGGCGCCGGAAGCGGCAACGTATCTGCTCGCGCTCGCTCGCGACGCGGCGCACACCGTCGGCAATGGTGCGGTAGTCGGTGCCATCCTCGCCGACAGCGCCGCGCCCTGGCCCGCCCTCGCCGAGGTCGCGCGCGACGCGCACTCGCACGAGACGCGGCAGGACGCCGCCTTCTGGTTAGGCCAAGCCGCCGCGGCGCGCATCAAGGGGACCACCTTGTTCGGCGATCGCGGCGACGAGACGCCATCGGACGACGAAGAAGTGCGCGGTGAGGCGATCTTCGCGCTGTCACAGCAACCGCGCGACGAGAGTGTGCCGGCTCTGATTTCGGTCGCGCGCACGAATCGCGATCCGATGCTCCGAGGCAAGGCGCTCTTCTGGCTCGGCCAGAGCGGGGATCCGCGGGCGATCGACCTGTTCAGCCAGATCCTGGCCGGCGCGCAGCGGTAGGTCGGCGGTCTTCCGCGCGGGCGTCCTCGACATCAACTTACCGGCCGCGTCGCGAAATCGCGGCGCGCGCCGGACCTCTCCTCCGGGTGCGCGCCGCGACGCCTCTCTGCGGAGGACGTCATGGTGTCGAGACGGAAATTCCTCGGTGTCTCTGCGTTAGCCGTCGCCGGTACGGCGTGTCATTCGGCCGCAGCGCGCACGGAACCCGCGCCTGCCGATGGCGACGCCGCGCTGCCGCCGGCGATTGCCGCGCTCACATCGATGACGGCTCGCGCCCAACCGATCACGGTGGACGAGCGTCGCGCTCGCATCGAGAACGCGCGCGGCCTCATGCGGGACAACGAGCTGAACGCGATGATGCTCACGGGCGGCACGTCGCTCGACTACTTCACGGGCATCCAATGGGGACTGAGCGAGCGGTTGTTGGCGGTCGTGCTGCCCGTGCGCGGCAAGCCGCTTCTCGTGACGCCGGCGTTCGAGCACGCGCGCGCCATGGAGCAAGTGGCGGCCGGTCCGCTCGATACGGGGACCGACGTGATGACGTGGCAGGAGCACGAGAGTCCGTACGCGCTCGTCGCGCAGGGGCTGCAGTCGCGCGGACTCGCCACCGGTCGGTTAGGCATCGAAGAGACGGTGCGCTACGTCTTCAGCGACGGCGCGGCGCACGCGCTGCCGGCCATGACGCTCGCCAGCGCGACGCCGGTCACGGCCGGCTGCCGCATGGTGAAGACCGATCACGAGGTCGCGCTGATGCGGCTCGCCGCGGCGGTCACGCTCCGCGCGTACCACGCGGCGTGGCAATCGATCCGGGAAGGCATGACGCAGGAGGATGTGAGCACGATGATCGCCGCGGCGCATCGCCGGCAGGGTTTCGACGGCGAAGCGTCGGTGCAGGTCGGCGAATATTCGGCGCTGCCGCACGGCTCGCGAACGCCGCAGACGATCCGCGACGGCACCATCGTCATGATCGACGGCGGTTGCAAAGTGGAGGGCTACGTGTCGGACATCACGCGCACGTTCGTGCTCGGCGCGCCGACGGATGACATGAAGCGCGTGTTCGACATCGTGTATCGCGCACAGACGGCGGCGCTGCACGCGGCGCGGCCCGGCCTCGAGTGTCAGGCCGTCGACGCCGCGGCGCGCAAGGTGATCGTCGATGCGGGATACGGTCCGGACTACACGTACTTCGGCCACCGGTTAGGCCACGGCATGGGCATGGACGGACACGAGTGGCCCTATCTCGTCCGCGGCAACACGCTCGCCATGCAGCCGAACATGATGTTCAGCGATGAGCCGGGGATTTACATCCCGGGCAAGTTCGGCGTGCGCATCGAGGACGACATGCACATCACCGCCGACGGCGCCGAGCTCCTGACCCCGCGCAGCCCGTCGCTCGAACAGCCGTTCGGCCCCGCCGCCTAACGAACGGGCTGTGGCCGGCTGCCGCCGCCGGCCGTCATCCGGCGGCCGAGTGCGCGCAGCACGAAGCGGAGCCGGTCGCTCCACGGCAGCCGGCCGAAATTCGTCTTCACCACGCCGCGCGTGAAATACGTCGCGTGCGCGTAGTCGATGGCGGCCTCGACGACAACCGGACCGCCGCGCTCCGTGATCCCGGCTGCCTGATCGATCACGTCGGCGATTTCGAGATCGCGATCGAGGCGGAGGTACTGGACGCCGAGTCCGGCGCACAGCTGCTCGAGGTCGTAGTCGGGCACGCGGCTGGCGCTCTTCCTGCCTAACGCAATGGCCTGAACCTGCGCGATCTGTGCGAGCTCGTGGTCCCGCAGCACGATCACGGCGATGCCCACGTCGTGGCTGGCCGCCGTGAGCAGCTCCAGCCCCGTCATGAGGAACGCGCCGTCGCCGGTCAGGGCCACGCAGGGCGTTTCCGGGCACACGAGCTTGGCACCGATCGCCGCCGGCACGCTGTAGCCCATGCACGAGTAGTCGAGCGGCGCCAGAAACTGTCCGGCGCGCTCGAGGCGCAGGCACTCCATGGCGAGAAAGGTTCCGTTGCCGCTGTCGGTGGTGTAGGTGGTGGCCGGACCGAATCGGCGCTGCACGCCATCGAGCAGCGCGTGCGGGGTGACGCCGGCGGCGCTCGCCTGTTCGCGCCACGCGCGTTCGACGGCGGCATGTCCATCGCGGATCGCCGCACGCATCCTGGCGTCGATCGGGCGGTGCGTTAGGCGGGCGAGCAGCGCGTCGACAAACGCGCCGGCATCCGACACGATGGCGAGGTCGGTCTCCATGTTGCGTTCGAGCGCCGACTGGCCGATGTCGACATGGATCAGCGGGCGCCGCGGGACCGCGCCGTAGCTGCCGGTCGCGACCTCGCCGAAGCGACAGCCGATCGCCAGCGTGGCATCGCACTCGTGCGCGATGGAGCGCGCGAACGGCGGCGCGGCGTCGCCGAATCCCGGCCACAATGAGAGGGGATGCGATTCGGGGAACACTCCCTTGCCGTGCAGCGTCGTCGCGACGGGCGACTCGAGCGTCTCGGCGAGCGCGACCACCCTGGCGCCCCGCGCGCCGAAGCCGAGATACAGCAGGGGCCGGCGCGCTCGGGTGAGCATCGCGGCGGCGCGCTCCACGAGCTCGAGCGCGGGCTGCGGCGGCGCGGCGCCTAACGACAACGGCGGCGCGGCGTCGCCCTCGTGCGCGAGCAGGTAGAGCTCGGCGGGCACCTCGACGAACACCGGCCCGGGCACGCCCGCGCGCGCGATGCGACACGCCTCGCGCACGGTGCGATAGAGATCGGCGCCGTGCTCCGGGCGCAGCACGCTCTTGGTCACCGGCCGCACCAGCGCCGCCTGATCGATGTCGTGCAGCTGAAACGCCATGCCGATGTCGCGCCGCACGCCGCAGCCCAGCACGAGCATGGGCACGGTATCGAGGAACGCTTCGGCGATGCCGCTCAGCGCGTGCGTGAGGCCGGCACCGGGGACGAGCGCGGCGCAGCCGAGGCGCCCGGACGCGCGCCACACGCCGTCGGCCATGAACGACGCGCTCTGCTCATCGGTGACCAGAATCGGCTTGACGCGCGACGACCTCGCCAGCGCGTCGTACAGCTCGATCGTGTGCGTGCCGGGGATGCCGAAGGCGAACGGGACGTCCTCGTCCTCGAGCGCGCGGACCACGGAGTCGGCGCCGGTGGGCATGGCGCGCTGCCTAACGCAGGAGGCGCACCGGCGGCCGGGACGCCCTCAGAAGCCGGTGAGCAGCGCGCGCGACACGCGGGTCGTGTCGCCGAGATACGCGAACTTCACGTCGTGCATGTACCGCCGTGCCGCGCGCTGCACATCCTGGGGCGTCACGCGCTCGAGCTCGGCCGCGAAGTCATCGGCCGCGTGCCAATCGCCGCGGTACAGTTGGGCGCGCGCGAGAAAGTTGGCCTGCTGGTCGTTCGTTTCGTTGTTCAGGAAGTATTCGGTGAGGAACTGGGCGACGATCACGTGCAAATTGTCCACGTCGACGAGTCCGTGCTGCAGCTCCTGCACCTGCTCCCGCATGATGGCGAGGACCGAATCCGGATACACGGTGGTGACGTAGAGGCCGCCCGCGGAGACGGCTCGCTCCAGAAACGGCGCTTCCACCGCATAGGTGAGATTGCGCCGCGAGCGCACCTCGGCGAACAGCCGGCCGCTGAGCACGGCCGTCGCAACGCGCAGCGCCTGGTAGTCGCTACTCGTCGCCGCCGGACCGTTGTAATAGCCGAGGATGTAGTTCGTGGGCAGCGAGCGCTGCTCGAGCACCGCCGGCGCCGGGGATCTTGCGGGCGACGGGTCGCCCGACGTGTCCGCGCTCATGCCCGATGGAATCGCCGTCCAGTGATACGCGCCGGCCGGCAGCGTGCCTAACGTGCGCTGGATGTCGCGCGAGACCTGCGCGCTGTCGACGTTGCCCACGACGACGACGAGCATGCGCGAGGTGACGAGCGCGGTGTCGCGAAACCGGCGCAGATCCTGTGCGGAAATCGAGGCGATGGACCGCTCGGTGCCCGAGGCCGCAAGCCCGTACGGGGTACCGGCAAACGCGACGCTGTCGGCGAGATACTCCACCCAATCGTCCGGCGAGTCGCGCCGCTCGCTCACGCCGCTCGCGACCTGTGCGCGTGTGAGCTCGACGTCGCTCGAGTCGAGTGTGGGATGCATGAGCCGGTCGGCAAACAACATCCAGGTGCTGTCGAACGTGGAGCGAATGCCGCGGAAGCCGAACATCGTCCAGTCGGGCTGCGGCTCGACGACGATGCTGCTGCCGAGCTCGGCGGTTTTGAGGCGGAGCGCTTCGCGCGAATAGTGCTCGGTGCCGCGCTCCGACACCCAGAGCATCATGGGCGCGATGCCGACGGTGGAGTCCGTTAGGCCGCGGGTGCCGCCGAGCAGATACAGATTGACGGCGACGACGTCGTTGGCGGCGTTGCGGCGCAGGATGACGTGAACGCCGGAGACGTCGAAGCTCGTCGTCAACGTGTCGGGCGGCGGCACGTGCGGCCGCGGCGCGGCAGCGGCCGCATGGGACGCGCCGCCGGCCGTGAGCGTGACCGCGAGTGCGATCGCAACGAGACGCGGCATCATGGCTGCGGCGAAGTACGCACCGGCTTTTCCGGGCGAAGGAGATCGGCGTCCGTGAGGCCGATCAGCTGCCGGTCCTCCGGTGAGATGAGCACGCCCACGACGCGCGGCTTGCCGGCGATGTACGTGCGCACGTAGCGCCGCAAATCGTCGGGCGTCTGCCGTGCCATGTTGTCGATGTAGCCGAGATAGTAGTCGAGACCGGCGACCGCCCACCAGAATCCGAGCTGGTGGGCAAATCCCGACGCGCGCTCGAGGCCGAGCGCCGTGCCCACGGCGCGCTGCTGCTTTTGCAGCGCGACGTCGGCGGCGCTGAAGTAGCCGGGCGTGCCGAACTTCGAGATTTCGGAATCGAGCGCGGCGAGCGCGGGACGCAGTTTGTCGGCGGTGGTCTCTCCGCTGATCGTGATCGGTCCGGTGTGGTTGAGCGTGTAATAGTTCACCACCACCGAATGCCACAGCCCGCTGTCCACGAGGCGGCGCTGGAAGCGCGAGCCGTCCTGATTCATCACGTCGGAGAACACGTCGGCGGCATACGTCGATTGCGGATCTTTCCCGACGCTCGGGCCTAACCACTGCTCCTGGACGAACACCGTGCTCACCGGCTGCTCGACGATTTCGGCTTCATCGTGCGGGAGCGGCGGGACGTCGGGGATCGGATATTTCGTGAACGGATCGGGGCCGCGCGGAATGCTGCCGAACGTGCGTTGGGCGAGCGCGAACACGCTGTCGGGCCGGACGTCGCCGGCCACGATGAGCGCCGCGTTGTTGGGGATGTAGTAGCGGTGCTCGATCTCGCGCATCTGCGCCGGGGTGACGTGCAGAACGACGTCGCGATTGCCGATCATGTTCTTGCGGCTGTACTGCGAGCGCCACAAGAGATGGTTCATGTCCTCGGTGAACTTGAAGAACGGGCTCGATTCCTGGCGGTCGTATTCGCCTAACACGACCTGGCGTTCGGTCTCGAGCTCATCCGGGCGAAAGAGCGGCGCGCGAAACGCGGCGGCGAGAAACGACAGGCCGGCCGCGACGCTGTCCGATGGCAGGGTGATATAGTAGTTCACCACCTCTTCACGCGTGCTGCCGTTGAACACCGCGCCGAGCTCGGCCGCGCGTTGGACGAACTGCTCGGGCTCGGGATAGGAGGCGTTGGCCTTGAAGAACATGTGCTCGTACATGTGCGCCAGCCCCTCGTACTCGGGGGTCTGCGTGAACGCGCCGTTCCGCACATCGATCTCGACCGTCGCCAGCGGGACCCCGTGATTCTCGATGACGATCACCTCGAGACCGTTAGGCAGCACGGTCTTGTGGATCACCTTTTCGAGCGTCGCGCGCATACCGGCCGCGGCCGCCGGCAGCGCCGCGGGCGCGCCCGCCGCCGCCGTGGGCGCGGAACGCGATCGTTGGGCAGCGGCGGTTCCGGCGCCGAACACCAGCGATGCGCAGACCGCGAGGCACGCGCGAAATCGGAGATGCGTCACGGGGAGGTGGGGACCGAGGGTGGCGCGGCGGCGTCGCGAACGAGCTCGCGCTCGCCCAACTTATCCAGGTACTCGAGCACGTCGGCCCGCACGTCGGCGCCGTAGCGCTCGCCCAACGCCGCGGCGATCGCGTCGATCGTCCGCTCGCCGTCGCACAGCGCAAGGATCTCGGCCGCGGTGTCGTTGAGCAGGATCGCCCCCTCCGGATACAGCAGCACGCGACGCTGGCGCACCGGGTCGAAGTCGACGCGGGCGAACCGCCAGAGCCGGGGCCGCGTGCCGCCGCCGAATCCCACGGCTATTCCTCGCGGTAGGCGTGGTGGATCGTGTCGATCATGGCCCACAGCATCTCGATCTTGAACCGCAGCGCCTCGAACGCGCGCTGCTGCGTTTCGACGGTGGTGCAGTACCGGGTCACGATCGCCAGCCCTTCGGCGCTGTCCCGCGGCGCCTGCGTCAGGCGGCTCTCGAAGTACGCGTACGCCTCGGGCTTGATCCACGGATAGTTCTTCGGCATCGACGCGAGGCGGCGGCGCATGATGTCCGGCGCGAACAGCTCCGTCAACGACGCGGCCACCGCATCGACCCACGGCTTGGTCTTGCAGAACGTGACGTACGCCTCGGTGGCGAAGCGGACGCCCGGCAGGACGTAGCGCTCGTCGTCCATCTCCTCGCGCGAGAGGCCCAGTCCGATGCCTAACTGGATCCATTTCTCGATGCCGCCTTCGCCCTCGCGCGTTCCGTCGTGGTCGATGAGGCGCTGGATCCACTGCCGGCGGACCGCGGGGACCGGGCAGTTCGAGAGAATCGCCCCGTCCTTGCGCGGCACCGCCCGCTGATAGCACAGGCGGTTGGCGACCCACCCTTGCAGCTGCCGCTGCGTCAGCTGGCCGTCGTGCATCAACTGATGGAACGGGTGCTCGACGTAATACGACGAGTGGAAGGCGCGCAGCGCGTCGGCCAGCTCGTTAGGCACGAGCGGCCGCTCCAGCCGCGGGATCGGCGGCGGCGGCGGAGCCGACATGGTGGTGAATGACGAAGCGGCCATGGTCAGATCTGAAATGTCATCCCGTCAGCTCCGACGACGACGCCCGCGCGCTCCACGGTGCGGCGTTCCGGAGAATCTTCGATCAGGATCGGGTTCGTATTGTTGATGTGCGTGTACACCTTGTGACGGCAAGGGAGCCCCCAGAAGCGGCCCAGGGTGCCCGCGGTCCCGCTGATGGGCGCGTGACCCATCTGCACGGCGGTGCGGTCGCCCAGGCCAACGCGTTGCGGCTCGTCGTCGGTGAAAAAGGTGCCGTCGAGGAGCGCAACGTCCGCGCCTGCGAGACGGCCGGCGAGGGCGTCGTCGAGCGCTGCCGACCCTGGGACGAACGCGCAGGTCCCGCCGGTGGTGCCATCGTGAACGAGGAGGCCCACCGTGTGACCGGGCTCGTTCGAGGACGCGAAGCGCGGCGGGTCGCCTGCCACCTCGACGGCCTCGAGCGAGAGGCCGCTCGCCGTCCCGTCGCGGTAGCGGAGCGCCGCCGCCATCCCGTTCGCCTCGAGGACGGTGACATCGACGCAGGCGAAGGCGCGCGTGACCGGGAGAATGCGGGAGTCGCGCTCGAGCGTGCCTAACACGGAAGCCGTCGCGTAGAGGTGCAGCGCGCGCCCCTCGCGCAACAGCTCGATGCCTAACGTGTGGTCGAGCTCGGCGTCGGTGAGGGCGATGCCATCGATCGGCACATAGCGCGTTTCGGTGGTCCGCGCGGTGGGCAGCGTCGCGATCTGCTCGCGCACGTCGGGCGAGGCGTCCAGCAAGAACCAGCGTGCACCGTCGGCGCTGACCGCGATCGAGGATTGCGTGCGAGCGCGTGCTCGCTCAGGCGCCTCGCGAGCCGTGCGGCAGGACGGACACCAGCAATTCCATTGCGGGAATCCGCCGCCGGCTGCGGTCCCCAACAGCGTCACGTGCACAAATCACCGGAGCGGAGAAAAGAAAAGAGCCCGGGGTCACCGGGCTCTTGCTGCCGCGTTGGTTAGCGCCGCGCGACGTATGCCGTGACTTCCATCGTCACTTCGACGACCTCGAACTCTGGTTTCGTCCACCGCATGCGATTGCCTCTCGAGAGAAGTGAATGTCCGGCGCGGCCGCACCGGTCCCACTTGGGAAGGTCAGCCACGAATCCCTGACCCTCTCATGGTCACTATAGCACTCCGCGGACGCGACACGCAAGCCAAGGCGAAAGACGGGTCCAGCATCAAGGCAGACGCGCGGCCAGTCCCGGAGCAGATGTGGGTGGTGGGCTTCTGCGCGTTGAAGAACGGATTGAACGGGTGACAGCACGGATCGCTCGGCTGCGCGGTGCCGGTCCATCGGAAGCGGGTGAGGGTCGATCCCTTGTTTGCCTCAAAGAAAGATGGTCAACGACTGCTCACGCGAGGCCAGCGGCCCTGATTCCGAGGCGGACGACAGCGATGCGATGGTGACACTTAACTCTTTCGGGCGCAATCGTTTGACTACTCTCGTCTTTTGACGAAATTGTAACGCCGAACCACGGCACAGACGGGAACCGCTCGTGTATACGCGGTCATCAGTTGGTATCGCTGCCGGAGTCAACAAGCCCACGACGGTGGTGGGAAACACACGAGGCCCTTCATGGATGGAACGCTGACCGCCGCTGAGTCGCACCGCGTCGACTCGAGACGCTTTGAGGTTGAAGCGTTGCCCTGGCTGGACGATGTGTACCGGTTCGCGCTCTCGATGACGCGCGATGAATCCGATGCCGACGACGTCGTCCAGGAGACCTTTCTCCGCGCGTACCGCTCGTGGCACACCTTCGAGCCCGGCAGCGAATGTCGGAAGTGGCTCTTCACGATCTGCCGGAACGTTTTTCTCAGGCTTCGGGAACGAGAACGGCGTCGTGTGGATTACGGCGGTGATGATGCGCAGCTCGAAGCGCTTGCATCGGGGCAGGAGATCGTGGGGTCGATCGGCGAGCACGCCGACATCCTCAGCCACGTGGATCTCGCGCCGGCGCTCGAGCGCGCGATTGGAGACTTGCCGGAGGTATTCCGCTCTGCCGTCGTGCTGGTTGACGTCGAAGGGATGGCATACAATGAAGCAGCGTCCGTGCTCGGCGTCCCGGTCGGAACGATCCGATCGCGCCTGTTTCGCGGACGGCGGTTGTTGCAGGAGTCGCTCGTGATGTTCGCGCGAGACGCGGGACTGCCCACGCGCGCTGCATGCGAGGTCTAACGTGTTCCTCACCGAGACAGAGATCGTCGCCATGGACTGTACCGACGTCGTTCGCCAACTCTGGGATTACCTGGACGGCGAGCTCACGGACGAGTCGATGGATGCCATTCGGGGGCACCTCGCCGAGTGCCGGCAGTGCTATCCGCAGTTCGACTTCGAGCGCACGTTTCTCGAGGCGGTGGCAGCGACGCGGCGCGAGCATCCGGCGCCCAACATGGTGCGGCGCAAGGTGCTGGCCAAGCTGCGGAAGGCGGGCCTCGAGTTCTAACGGAGCCTGCGCCTAACGCTGGGCTCGCGCGTCGCGCGCATCAGGACGCGGCGCGATCCGGTTCCGCAAACAACGCCGTCGACAGGTACCGCGCCCCGGAGTCCGGCGCGATCATCGCGACGCGTTTCCCCGGACCCAGCTCCCGCGCGATGCGCAGCGCCCAGAACGCGATGGCGCCGCTCGACATGCCGACGAACAATCCTTCCTCGCGTGCGAGCCGGCGCGCCAACGGGAACGCGTCTTCCTCCCACGCCGTGACGACGCGATCGATGACGGAACGATCGAGGTTGTCCGGGATGAAGCCAGGTCCCATGCCCTGAAAACGATGCTCGCCGCGCGCTCCTCCACTGAGCACGGCCGAGCGTGCGGGTTCGACGGTGATCACCTGGATGCGGGAGTCGCGCTCCTTGAGAAAACGGCCGACGCCGCTGATCGTGCCGCCGGTGCCCGATCCGTACACGAACGCGTCGACGCGGCCGGCCATCTGCTCCCAGATCTCCGGGCCCGTGGTGTCATAGTGCACGCGCGGATTGGCCGGGTTGGAGAACTGGTTAGGCATCCAGGCGCCGGTGGTGTCGCGGATGCGCTCGGCTTCCTCGATGGCGGCGAGCATGCGCCGTTCGGGATCGGTGAGCACGAGCTCGGCGCCGTACGCGAGGAGCGTGCGTTTGCGCTCTTCGCTCATCTGCGCCGGAAGGCAGAGGATGAGCCGGTAGCCGCGGGCCGCGGCCACCTGCGCGAGCCCCACGCCGGTGTTACCCGATGTCGGTTCGACGATCGTGCCGCCCGGGTGCAGGAGGCCGCGCTGCTCGGCGTCGACCACCATGCCTAACGCAGTCCGGTCCTTGATCGAGCCCCCGGGATTCATCCCCTCCATTTTGACCCACACTTCGGCCATGTCCGGCTCCACGACGCGCTCGAGGCGGATCATCGGCGTGCGGCCGATGGCGGAGGAGACCGTGGGATGGACGATCGTCGACATGGCAGCGGACCGGCTCAGTGCAGCTCCACCTCCCACTCGACCGGAATGTCGCGGTCGAGCGACGAGCGCACCGAGCAGTATTTCTCCACCGACAACTGCACGGCGCGCTCGGCGTTCTCGCGATCGAGGCCCTGGGCGGTGATGTGGAAACGGAGGAGCACGTGGGACAAACGGCGCGGAATCGTCTCGACGCGCCTGCCCACGACTTCGACGCGCAGCGCCTGGATGGGCGTGCGTCGCTTGGCGAGAATGTCGATCACATCCACGGATGCGCAGCCGGCCAGCGAAGAAAGCATCGTGTCCACCGGCCCGGGCGCCGTGATGCCGTCACCATCGATCGGCAGCGTTGGGCCGCCCGGCCGGCCGGCCGTGAAGCGATGCTCCGCGTGCCACACGAGCTCGACGCGGTTAGGCTTGTGCTTCACGACGGCCGCCGGTGCGGCTCCGCTCGTCGGATCGGTCACGCGGTCGCCCCTTTCTCGATCGGGAGGCGCACGGAATTGCCCCACTCGGTCCAACTCCCGTCGTAGTTGCGCACTTTGTCGTAGCCTAACAGATACGTGAGCACGAACCAGGTGTGCGACGAACGCTCGCCGATGCGGCAATACGCGATCACATCGTCGCTCGGCTTGAGGCCCGCTTCCTTCTCGTAGATGCTGCGCAACTCATCGGCGCTCTTGAAGGTGCCGTCGGGATTCGCGGCGCGCGCCCACGGAACGTTCTTGGCGCCCGGAATGTGTCCGCCGCGCAGCACGCCTTCCTGCGGATATTCGGGCATGTGCGTTTTCTTACCGCTGAATTCGTCCGGCGAGCGGACGTCGATCAGCGGCAGCTCCGCCTTCGCGTGGCTGAGCGTCTCCTCGCGAAACGCGCGAATGGGCGCGTCCTTGCGTTCGGGCGCGGTGTAGTTGCTGCGCTGAAAGTGCGGCACATCGGCGATCAACCGGCGCCCCTCCTGCTCCCACTTCACGCGTCCGCCATCCAACACGCGCGCGTTCTCGAATCCGAAGAGACGGAACACCCAGAGCGCGTAGCAGGCCCACCAGTTGTTCTTGTCGCCGTAGAAGACGACCGTTTTCGAATCGTCGATGCCGCGCGAGCGGAGCAGCTCCTGGAAGTGCTCGCGGTCGACGTAGTCGCGCACGATCGGATCGTTGAGGTCGGCGTGCCAATCGACTTTCTGTGCGTTCGGAATGTGGCCCATGTCGTAGAGCAGCACATCTTCGTCGCTCTCAATGATGCGGATGGATGGATTGTCGAGATTGGCCGCCAACCATTCGGTGGAGACGAGCAGTTCCGGATGGGTGTATCCCTTGGCCAGAATCGTCTTGTCCGGCGCGGCGGCGGGTGTGGTCGCGGTTGCCATGGGTCGGTCCTCGTGCTCGAGTGAGAGGTGCAGGTGACGAACGCCGACGCGCAGGAAATGGTTCGCGTTGGGCTCGACGGAGACAAAAAAGCCGGCCGCTGCGTTCAGCGACCGGCCGGAATGCGCGTTGCGACGATGATGTCAGCAGCGACGACGCGCGGATCCGCCCGGCCACCGATGGGCGGCCCGGCAACATGCGCACATGGATTGATCCTTACGCGACTGCATCATCACCATGAATCAACAAGTATCCGGCAGCCGCGTCCGTGTCAAGGATGTTCGGGTCCGAGTACGGTGCTAGCCGATGCGCGTGCCGTCGTCGACGGCGCGATCGACGCAGAGCAGAATGACCTCGCGTTCCGTCGGCATGGCGCCGAGCACCAGCACGTCGCTTTCGAAGCCGGCGATGCGACGAGAAGGAAAATTCACGACGGCCACGACCTGCCGTCCCACGAGTTGCTCCGGTGTATAATGGACCGTGAGTTGGGCGCTCGATCGTTTCACGCCCAACGCAGGCCCGAAATCGATGCGCAGTTTGATCGCGGGTTTTCGCGCTTCGGGAAACGGCTCGGCCGCGACGACGGTGCCGACGCGGATGTCGAGCGTGAGGAAGTCATCGACGGTGGCCATGGCGGACAACCTCGCGCCGCGTGACGTTCGCGGCAACCCCGGCCACGCGGGATGCGGCGTGTAATGATGTCCAACGACAAACCGTTGGCGGCGAGCGAGTCGTTCCTTGGCGGGACGGACCTCGCCGCGTGGTTGGATCGCGCGATGCCATGGCTCATCGCGGCGTACGTCCTCGCGGCAACGCTCGCGTGGTTCACGCGGACGTTCACGCTGCACCATCACTGGACGTATCCCGTCTTCCGGCAATCGTTCTATCACTTGCTTGCGCATCGCAATCTGTACGCGAGCGATCCGGCGCAGGGATACGATTTCTTCAAGTACAGTCCGACGTTCGCGCTCCTGTTCGCGCCGTTCGCGCTGCTGCCGTCGTCGGTTGGGCTGCTCGTGTGGGATGTCGCGAATGCGCTGGCCGTGCTCGCCGCGGTGGCGATGGTGTTGCCGCGGCGCCAGGCGGCGATTGCCGCGATCGTGGTGCTGCCGGAAGTGTTCGTGTCCGCGCAGGCATCGCAGTCGAACGGGCTCGTGGCCGCGCTCATTGTGTGTGCGTTCGTGGCGCTCGAGCGCTCGCGATTGACGGCGGCGGCCATCGCCGTCGCCGTCGGTACGGCGATCAAGATTTTCCCGCTCGCTGCGGTGACCTTGGCGCTGCCGCGGTCGACGCGCTGGAAGTTCGGCTGGCGGATCGTGGTGGCGGGCGCCGTGCTGGCCGCGCTTCCGTTAGGCGTCATCTCCTGGCCGCTGCTGCGGCAGCAGTACCAGTGGTGGGCGAACATTGAGGCGGTGGATGCGCTGGCCCGGGGCGCCTCGGCGATGGGATTGTTGGCCGGCGTCGTGCCCGGCTCGTGGCCTAACTGGCCGGTGCAGCTCGCGGGCACCCTCGTCCTGCTGGCGCCGCTCGTCCTGCGCCCGGGCCAGTGGAACGACGCGAGATTTCTGCGACTCTATCTCTGCTCGCTGCTCGTGTACGTGGTGTTGTTCAACCATCAGGCGGAGCGACCGTCGTACGTGATTGCCGTGACGGGCGTGGCGCTCTGGTACGCGATGTCGCCGCGCACGCTGTGGCGCACCCTGCTCGTGCTTCTCACGCTCGTTGGCTTGCGAGAAGCGCCGTGTCTGCTGGTCTGGATCGTGATCCAGTACGACCTGTGGACATTTCGCACCGCCGAGCCCGCTGTAAGTGACGGAGTGGCCGCTGGTTCCGGGTGATGTCGAAATGCGGCCTGCTGGTTCGACGTGATGATGAAGGCACGAATCACCACGACTCGAACCGGAGACACGCCATGACTGCCATTTTGCTTTCGCCCCGCGCTGAAATTCGCTCGAGCCATCGGTCCGTGACGCGCGCGATCGGTCGCCGGCTCTCGCTCGTTTCCCGCTCCCTGCTCGGCTCGATCTTCGTGTTCGCGGGCTTGAACGGCTTCCTGAATTTCATGCCGCAGCCGACGTCACTGCCGAAAGGCGCAGCGGCGTTCGCGCTTGCCTTGTTCCAGAGCGGCTACATGATGCAGTTGATCGCGGGAACCCAGTTGCTCTCCGGCGCGCTGCTCCTGGCGAACCGGTACGTTCCGCTCGCGCTGGCGCTGCTGGCGCCGGTGATCGTGAACATTGTCGCCTTCCACACGTTCCTGCTGCCGTCGGGCCTCGTGATGGCGGCGATCGTGTTCGGGCTCGAGCTCCACCTGGCGATCACGTACCGCGCGGCGTACCGCTCGATGCTCAGGGCCCGGGTATCGCCCGAGGCACGCTAGCGGAGTGGTTTCACGGCGCATCGGAGAGTTTTTGCCTACACAGTAGGTAACACTTCCCCGATGGCCGCGGGCGGTCCCGATGTTGCGCGCGGACTCCCGCCCAGACTGTCGGCCGGACACACACACACACACTCTCGAACTCGAGAAAACGGAGACACGCCATGCGGTTCATGATCCTTGTGAAGGCCAACGCTGAGAGCGAGGCCGGCAAGCTGCCGACCGCGCAAGATCTGGCCGAGATGACGAAGTTCAACGAGGAGTTGGCTAAGGCGGGCGTCATGCTCGCCGGCGAAGGACTTCACTCCAGTGCGAGGGGCGTGCGGGTTCGCTTTGGCGAGGGCAAGCCGAAAGTCATCGATGGTCCGTTCACGGAAACCAAGGAGCTCATCGCCGGCTTCTGGATCTGGAACGTGAAGTCCAAGGAAGAGGCGGTCGAATGGCTCAAGCGCGCGCCGTTCAAGGAAGGGGAGGTCGAGATCCGGCAGGTTTTCGAGGCCGACGACTTCGGCTCGAATCTCACGCCGGAAACGAAAGCACGTGAGGAGCGCATTCGCGCCGAAGTATCGAAGCGGCACGGACGCTGATCACCGAATTCGAGACGAGGTTCCGGAAGGCTAGTGGCGGACATCAACCGAACTATCGATGCGGTGTGGCGGATCGAGTCGGCGAAGCTCATTGCCAGCTTGACCCGCCTCACGCGCGACGTAGGCCTTGCCGAGGACCTGGCGCAGGACGCGCTGGTGGCGGCGATGGAGCGGTGGCCGGAGACGGGAATCCCCGACAACCCGGGCGCGTGGCTCATGGCGACCGCCAAGCACCGCGCGATCGACCACGTGCGACGCGGCAAGATGCTGGACCGGACGCACCAGCAGTTAGGCGCGGAGCGCGACGACGAACAGGACACTCCCGAGTCGGCCCTGGTGGAATCGATGGACGACGAGATCGGAGACGAGCTGCTGCGCCTGGTGTTCATCGCCTGCCATCCGGTGCTGCCGATGGAGGCGCGGGTGGCGCTCACGCTGCGCCTGTTAGGCGGGCTCGCGACCGAGGAGATCGCGCGCGCATTCCTGGTGCCCGTCGCCACGATGGCGCAGCGGATCGTGCGCGCCAAGCGCACGTTGTCGGAAGCGTGCGTGCCGTTCGACGTGCCGCGCGGCCCCGATCTCAAGGCGCGGCTGGCATCGGTGCTGCAGGTGATCTATCTGATCTTCAATGAAGGCTATACGGCGACGGCCGGCGACGACTGGATTCGCCCGTCGCTGTGCGAGGAAGCGATGCGGCTTGGCCGCATCGTGGGCGGGCTCATGCCTGAGGAATCGGAAGTCTTCGGTCTCGTCGCGCTGATGGAGATCCAGGCGTCGCGGCTGCGCGCCCGCGTAGGGCCGGCGGGCGAGCCCATCTTGCTGCTCGACCAGAACCGCGCGCTCTGGGACCACGTGCTGATCCGTCATGCGCTCGGCTGTCTCGAGCACGCCGAAGGGTTGGGCGGAACGTTAGGCCCGTACGCGCTGCAGGCCGAGATCGCGGCGTGTCATGCCCGCGCGCGCACGGGAGCGGAGACGGATTGGCCGCGCATCGCGGCGTTGTACGACGCGCTCGCGCAGCTGGCGCCGTCGCCGGTGGTCGAGCTCAATCGCGCCGTCGCGGTCTCGATGGCGTTTGGACCAGCGGCGGGCCTCGAGATCGTGAATGAGTTGCGCGATGAGAAAGCGCTCGCGAGCTACCATCTCCTGCCGGCGGTGCGGGGCGACCTGCTTGCGAAGCTGGGCCGTCACGCCGAGGCGCGGGAGGAATTCGAGCGCGCGGCCAAGCTCACGCAGAACGCGCGCGAGCGCGAGCTGCTGCTCGCGTGCGCGCAGACGTCAGGCGCGCCGCCCGACGACGGCCCAACGGCTGCCTAACGCAAACCACGCACGGCCTTGCCGGTGGCGATCGCCTGGCCGACATGCCGCTGCGTGTGCTCGGCCACGTGGAACAGCAGGCCCAGCACCGTCGACGGCAGCTGCTGCTTGCCGACCCCGCGCGCGTCGAGCAGCGTGGCGCGCTCGGTCGCCCGAAACTGCTCGATGGCGCCCGCGATCGCCGCGCGTGCGCGCGCGATGAGCGCTGCGGCGTCTCCCGGCGCGTTGCCCTCGGCCGATTCAGTGACGAGCGCGCGGCGCTGCGCATCCGAGAGCGCGGCGCCGCGCGCATACGTGAGCAGCCGCTCGATGCTGCCGGCGATGTGTCGCAGGTGAAAGGCCACCGACGCGGCGCCGCCGGGGCGCGTTGCCAGCTCGTCGGGCGACAGGTCGCCTGCGGCGCGCTCGAGGTCTTCGGACGCCATGAGCAGCGCGTGCGCCGCTGGCTGCAGGTACGGGTCGACGCCAGGCACAGGGCCTCGAAGCCAGGGCTCGACAGTGGTCTTCGGTGTTGGGGTGGGTGACATGCGCGAAAGCTGTCATGGTGCGAGGGCGACGGCGAGGGCCGGGAATGCCCTGGGTGCAACGCCGGTCTATCTTCAATCATGGGTCAATACAAACATCACGTCTTCGTATGCACGTCCGGCAACACGTGTCCCACGCAAGGATCCGATGCCGTGCACGCGACGCTCAAGCGCGGCGCCGCGGCGGCGGGGCTCAAGGGCATCGTCAGGGTGAATCATGCCGGATGCATGAACCAATGCGGACATGGCCCGATGGTGGTCGTGTATCCCGACGACGTGTGGTACGCGGGCGTGGATGTGCACGGCGCGGAACGCATCGTGCGCGAGCACCTGCTGGGCGGCCGCGTCGTGGAAGCATACCGGCATCGTGCGCCGCCGGGCGACAACAAGCTCGTGGACTGACGCGATGGGACGTCGTTCGGCGTGAACGTGCTGGCGTTGAATTGCGGCAGCTCGTCGGTCAAGCTGCAGCTCGTGGACGCCGAGCCCGGCGCGGGCGACCACGCGCCGCTCGCCGTGCTGGCGCGGGGCGCGCTGCACAACGTGTCATCGCCTAACGCGACCTGGTCGGTGGATGCGGGCGACCGGCGCGTCGAAGGCGAGCTCCACCTGCGCGATCACTCCGTCGCCGCGCGGGAGCTGCTGGCGCGGTTCCGCGACGCGTACGGCGGCGCGATCGACGCCGTTGGGCATCGCATCGTGCACGGCGGGGCGCGGTACCGCGAGGCGACGGTCATCGACCGGGCCGTCATCGACTCGCTCACCGAGCTCGAGGAGCTCGCGCCGCTGCACAACGGACCGTGCGTCGCCGGGGTGCGCGCCGCGCGCGCTGCGTTAGGCGACGCCGTGCCGATGACCGCGTCGTTCGACACGACGTTTCATCGCGACCTGCCGCCGGTCGCATCGCAGTACGCGATTCCCGGCGCCATGGCCGAGCGGTGCGGCATTCGTCGCTACGGCTTTCACGGCCTGTCGTACCAGAGCGTGCTCGCGCGGTACTGCCACCTCACCGACACGCCGTCCGAGCACGCGACACTCATCGTACTACACCTCGGCAGCGGATGCTCGGCGGCCGCCATCCGCGACGGTCGGTCGGCGGACACGAGCATGGGCTTCACGCCGCTCGAAGGCCTGATGATGAGCACACGCAGCGGCGACCTCGATCCGGCCATCGTGGCGTTTCTCGCCCAACACGACCACGTCAGCGCGACGACGGTAGAGCAGTGGCTCAATACCCGGTCGGGCCTGCTCGGCGTGTCGCGCTCGACGGCGGACATGCGCGAGTTGTTGGCGGTCGAGCGCGACGACGAGCACGCCCGGTTGGCCATCGAGATGTTCGCGTATCGTGCGCGCAAATACGTGGGCGCGTATCTCGCCGCGTTGGGCGGCGCCGCGGCGGTCGTGTTCACCGGTGGAATCGGCGAAAACTCGCCGGTGGTGCGAACGCGCATCCTCGATGGGATGGAATGGCTCGGCATCCGACTGGATCCGGCGTGCAACAGTTCGTGTGTCGGCGCGCCGGCTCGCCTGAGCACTGACGATTCGCGCGTGGCGGTATACTCCATCCCGACCGACGAAGAAGGTGTGATCGCGCGCGACGCGGTACGGCTGCTGAACACGCCTGCGTGAGGCGAGCTCGAGCATTGGCGAGAGCCTCGCGATCGGCTATAGTGTGTGAGACCTGAACTCCTGTGTCGTTCGAACCCATTCCTCCACGCCGTGCTCTCATGGGTGCGGCCAAGCGATTCCTTCTCGCACGAGCCGAAGCGAGCATCAAGCCGCCGGCCGAGATCGAGCCGCCCCGTCTCATCCTTCGAGCCCTCGAGGCAATCCGTATGTCCCGTTCGCGCGATCGCATCCTGTCCAACCTCGACGAGATGTACCGCGAGGCGTTCGAACGCGCGAAGTCGAGCGCCGATCAAACGCAGATGTCGACGCTGGATTTTGCCTACCGGCGCGAACAGCTGTACTTCGAGATTCTGTTGGACATTCGCGACGCCATGGAGCGTCGCTGAGTGCGCGCGCCGTTCGTTGCACTCGCTCTTCTCTCGCTGCTCGTGACCGCATCGCATCCCACAACATCGTCGCCGATGACGATGGCCGTGGTGAACGCGCGCGTGTGGACGGGCGATGCCGCGCGTCCGTGGGCCGACGCGATCGCGGTGAGCGGGGACACGATCGCGGCGGTGGGCTCGAGCGCCGAGATCCGGAAGATGGCCGGCAGCGCGCGCATCATCGACGCGCACGGCGCGATGCTGGTGCCGGGATTCATCGATGCGCACGTGCATTTTCTGGACGGCGGGTTTGCGCTCGCGTCGGTGCAGCTGCGCGATGCGAAGACGCCGGCGGAGTTCGTTAGGCGGATCAAGGCATACGCGGCCACGCTGCCCAAAGGTGCCTGGGTATTGGGCGGCGACTGGGATCACACGCTGTGGGGAGGCGAGCTTCCGCGGCGCGATTGGATCGATTCCGTGACGCCGGATCATCCGGTGTGGGTCGGGCGTCTCGACGGGCACATGGGTCTCGCCAACAGCGCCGCCTTACGTGCCGCTGGCGTGA